>CAIXAA010000832.1 GCA_903917305.1 uncultured Myxococcales bacterium
ACCGTGGCGTCCTGCACCAGCGCCTGCGCGAACAGCACGCGGTACAGCACGATGTTGATGAAGGCCTGCTCCTGTGGGTTCTCGAGCTTGGCTTGCTCGGCGTGCGCTGCGTAACCAGCTAGAATGGAAGCGTTGTGTGCGCGGTACCAACCGCGGTCGCTGGGCAGGGCGAGGTAATCGAGCCAGGCGCGCACCGGCGGATCCCAGTCCAGATCGCCAAAGCCTTCGTCCCACGCCAGATCGGCAAGATGGCTGAAGTACAGGAAGTCGGCGTTGACGGCGCGCCACCAGGCACTCGGCGCCGTGCCCGGCTTGCCGCCCAGGACGCCGCGGCGGATTTCCCAATTCAGGAACGCAAGTTCGGAGTTGCCTAGACCGTGGCCGTGCGGACCCTGCGCATCGCCATGCTTGGCGTAGAAATCTTCGCGCATCTTGAGGCGCTGGCGCGGATGGTCGGCGATGGCGTCGACGTCGTGGCGTGCGCGCTGCTCGAGTTCTTGCTTGCCCAAGGGAGCCCCCAGAACGCCGGTGCGGCGCTTCGTTGTCAAATCAGGTGCTTGAGGCGAATCAACGAATCCCAGCCCGGGCGTGTGTCGCGGCAGTCAAAGCACAAGAAGCCTTGCGCTAACGTAGCATGGCGTCGTGCAAGCCCACAAGAAACTGCACTTCTACATACACTTTCACAAATGCCCGCTGCGCCGACCGCCGCTACCAGACACCGGCGAGCGCGAGGCCATCGGCGCGTGGCACGACGTGCACCGGCAATTGCGGGAAGGGCTTGTTGCGCAGGATGAGCAGCGCGGTGCCGACGCCGACCCCGGTGCCGATGGCCGAGATGGCGGCCAGCGTGTGTTCGCCCGCGGCCGCGCGATCCGGGACGACGGCGCCGAGGAACACGCCGGCGCTCAGGCCGATGGCGGCGCCGAGGTCGATGGCGCCGGCCTGGCCGCGTGTCACCGGCCAGGAGGGCCACGCCGCGTAGCCGATGGCAAAACCAATGTCCGCAGCGATGGTTGCCGTGGGCAGGACGGCGGCATGGTCGCGCGCGTCGCGGGACAGCGCCACCAGCACGCCGGTCCACAGCGCGGCCGAGTTGGCCAGCGCCATGCGGTCGTTCTCGGGCCGCAGCACCATGGCGAGCCCTGCGCCCGCGGCGGTGCCGACGACCTGCCCGACCATGGCGCCCTTCACGTTGGAATAGGACGTGCGATCGCTGATCATCCAGCCGTGCAAGGCGCCGAGGATGCTGCTGGTGTTGACCAGCATGGCCTGGCCGTCGCTGATGTCGCGGCCCAGCAAGATGCCGCCCAGCACGCCGGTGGCGCCAACGCCGACGGCGACAAAGGGGCTGTAATCCGTGTCGGCGCGGCCCACGTTCGCGGCGGTGCAGCTGGCGTGGTTGTGGATGCAGTACTCGGCGCCGAGGATCGTGCCGCCGATGGCTTGGCCGATCACCAGCTCGATGCGGCCGTAGTTGAAATCATTGGCCGCGGCAGGTGCTTGCGCGGTCGGCTCGTCGACCGCCTGCGACGCCGTGGCGGGTGCTG
>CAIXAA010000833.1 GCA_903917305.1 uncultured Myxococcales bacterium
CGATGTCTACATGACGTTGATTCGCAGCCACTTCACGCCGGATCGCATCGAGGTCAACCAGGGCGACACGGTCAACCTGCACCTCGACAGCTTGGAGCAGTCGGAGGACCAGACCCACGGCTTCACGCTCAACCTGCACAACATCAACCTGAGCATGGAGCCGGGCAAGCACGAGAACGTGACGTTCAAGGCGGACGTCCCCGGCGTGTTCCCGTTCTATTGCACGGAGTTCTGCTCCGCGCTGCACTTGGAGATGGCGGGCTACATGTTGGTCAAGCCGACGCCGACGGCTGCACCGGCGGCGGATGCGGCTCCAGCTCCGGCAGCGGCACCGGCGCCGGCACCGGCACCAGCAGCGGCGCCGGCAAACTAGGCATCTACACAGGAGAACAGGCAAGCATGATGGCTCGATTCACGATTCTCAAGACGGTCCTGGTCCTTGGCAGCCTCTGCGCCCTGGTCGCCGCGTGCGGCAAGGGCGAAGGCGGCGGTGGCGGCGGCGCGGACGGTCCGGAGTCCATCCAGGTTCCGGAGATTGCGGTCAGCACCGCCGCGGCGGACATTGCCAAGGGCGAAGCCACGTTCAAGACCAAGGGCTGCGTCGCCTGCCACAAGGTGGGCGGCGGCAAGCTGGTGGGGCCGGACTTGAAAGGCGTCACTGCGCGGCGCAGCATCAAGTGGATGGAGCGCATGATCCTGCACCCGGAGATCATGATCAAGGAAGATGCGACGGCCAAGGAGCTGCTCAAGACGCACTTTACGCCGATGGCGAATCAGAACGTGAATCCATCCGAAGAGTTGCCGTTCATCCTGGCCTACTTGAAGTCGCACGAGAGCTAGCAAGAGTGGGGCGCGAGGATCCATGCGTACAAGCTCGCTGATCCTCTGCGTTTCTCTCGCGGGCTGCGCCGTGGCTCCCATCTCCAGCCACGGCGCGGCCCGCGACTTGCGCCACACCCAGCAGTACGGCGTCGCAGGGCCGCGCAAGCAGGCGGTTCCCACGGGCGCGGTCGTGGCGCGCGACGGTCCGAACCTGCAGGCATTGCTCCGTGATCCGCAGGGGCCCAAGGTCATCTGGTTGGACGGCAAGGCCTACCACGGCGACTTCACGATCCGGCGGCCCGTCGAAGTGCACGGCGCGACCGGCTGCATCATCGAAGGCAGCAAGACTTCGACGGTTCTCGATGTCGAAGCGGAAGACGTGCTCCTCGACAACCTCACCGTGCGCGGCACCGGCCACCGCCACACTGCCGAAGACGCCGGCATCAAGCTCAAAGGCAAGCGGCTCGCCGTGCGCAACTGCTTTGTCGATCAAGGACTTTTCGGCGTCTCCCTGCAGCTCTGCGACCACTGCCGGGTCGACGCGACGCGGGTCATCGGCCAGGCCGGCGAGATGGAGCTGCGCGGCGACGGCATCAAGCTGTGGGAAGCCCACGACAGCATCGTGCGCGGCTGCGAGGTGACGCGTTCCAGGGACCTCGTCGTCTGGTATTCGCGGCGCGTGCTCCTCGAGGGCAACTCGGTCACGCAGAGCCGCTACGGCAGCCACTTCATGTACGCCCACGATTCGGTGGTGCGCGACAGTCGCGTCGTCGACAACGTCGTCGGCATTTTCGTCATGTACAGTGCGCGCTTGAAGGTCGAGGGCAACGTCCTGGCGGGCGCGCACGGCGCCGCGGGCATCGGCATCGGCTTCAAGGAGAGCGACGGCGTCCAGGTCACCGGCAACTGGCTGGTCGGCAACACGACCGGCACATACCTGGACCGCACGCCGCGCTCGCCGGCGCAACCGGTGGTGTTCCGCGACAACGTGATCGCCTTGAATGACGTCGGGTTTCGCACGCACTCCTCGCAGGAAGGCGTCGAGTGGCGCGGCAACGACTTCCAGGAGAACGCCGTGGACGGCCAGGTCGACGGCGGCGGCGACGCGCTGGGCATGCGCTTCGTGGACAACTTCTGGTCGGATTACGCGGGCTACGATCTCGATCACGACGGCTACGGCGATGTGGCGTTCGAGGTCAAGAAGCTGTCGAGCGAGCTGACCGACGCCCATCCCATGCTGCGCTTCTTCCAAGGCACGGCGGCGATGGGCCTGGTCGACGCGGTGGCGCGCGCCGTGCCGATCCTTGCCGCGCACCTGACGCTGCGGGATGCTCACCCGGCCATGCAACCGCGAAGGCTGGGGCGCTCATGATTCGGTGCGAGCACGTCTCCAAGCAATTCGGCGCGGTACGAGCGCTCAGCGACGTCTCCTTGCACATCGCGCCTGGCGAGAGGGTCGCCTTTGTCGGCAGCAACGGCTCCGGCAAGACCACGCTTTTGCGGTCGATCGTCGGCCTCGTGCGCGTCGGCGGACGCGTGACCATCGATGGCATCGACGTCGCCTTGACGCCGGAACAAGCCCTCGCCCGCGTCGCCTACATTCCGCAGATTGCGCCGCCGCTGGACGCGCCGGTCCGCGAGGTCGTGCGTGCTTTCGCAGCGTTGCGCGGCAAGACGCCGGACGATGTCGCTGGCTATGCGCAGCGGCTCGGCGTCGAGCTGGCCAAGGTCGCGCACACACGCTTTCGCGATCTCTCGGGCGGCACCAAGCAGAAGATCCTGGCGGCGATGGCGCTCGCGGCGCAGGCGCAGGTCCTCGTGTGCGACGAGCCGACCGCGAACCTCGACGCCGCGGCGCGCAAGGCGTTCTTCGCCGAAGTCGACCAGC
This sequence comes from uncultured Myxococcales bacterium, assembly GCA_903917305.1. Taxonomy (GTDB): domain Bacteria; phylum Myxococcota_A; class UBA9042; order UBA9042; family UBA9042; genus CAIXAA01. The sequence goes on from CAIXAA010000833.1 coordinate 2,711, forward strand.
GGCCGCCGGACGCGATCCTGGTGCTTTGCTCGCACCGCATCGAGGAGGTGCGCCAGCTCGTCGACCGCGCCGTGCTGCTGCGCGATGGCCGCCTCGTCAGCGACGGCCGTGTCGAGGACCAGCTGGCCGTGGGCGAGGTGCTGGATGCGTAGCTTGGCCATGGTCGGCATCGTCTGCCTGTTCGCCGCCTGCAGCGAGTCCTACGACCGGCCCCTCGACCCGGTGTGGGGCAAACAGCCGTGCGCGCACTGCGCCATGCTGGTGACGGAAGCGCGCTACTCCGCGCAGCTGACGACCCAGGATCCGGAGCGGATCTGGTTTGACGACATCGGCTGCCTGATCGCCTACATCGCGGATCGCAAACCGAAAGTGGCGCACCTGTGGGTGCACGACGCGGTGACGCCGCGCTGGCTCGATGCGACCGCAACGCGCTACCAGGATGGCGCCAAGACCCCGATGGACTTCGGTTTTGTCGCAGGCGCCAAGGACGGCGTGGACTTCGCGACGATGCAGCGCACGGTGCTGGCGCGAATGGCTGCAAAGGATCAAGCCCTTGACCACCACTGAGCGCACCCGCATCTTCACCCGCCTGGAGGTCGCCGACGCCCTGCGCTCGCGCTGGCTCGGCTTTGCCTGCGCGCTTTACGCTGTCGTCTTCGGCGCTTTCATCTGGCTCGGCCTGCGCGAATCCTCCGTGCTCGGCTTCACTGGCTTGTCGCGCGTCGTGCTGAACGTCGCCAACGCCGTCGTCGTCACCGTGCCGCTCGTCGCCTTGGTCGCGACCAGCCAGGCCATCGTGCGCGCCCGTTCGACCGGCCTGTTCGAGCTGCTGCTCGCGCAACCGGCACGCAGAGGCGAGTGGTTCCGTGGGCTTGTCCTGTCGCGCCTCGTCGTGCTGCTGGGTCCGCTGCTGCTGCTGCTGGCGCTCGCCGGCGTCATCGGCCTGGGCCTCGATCCCTCGGACAGCACGCTGTTGCCGATCATCCTGAATTCCATCGCGATCGTTGGCGCGCTGCAGTTCGCCTTCATCGGCATCGGCCTCTACCTGTCCTCCTTGGCGCGCACGCCGGAGCGGGCCATCGTCTACGCCCTCATCGCGTGGATGCTCTCGACCGCGCTGCACGATTTCGCCTTGATCGGCGCGTTGTTGCAGTTGCGCGTGGAGCCGATCGTCGTCTTCGCGCTGGCGGCCCTCAACCCGGTCGAGGCGGCGCGCATCGCGGTCTTGTCGAGCGTCGATCCGGAGTTGTCGGTGCTTGGGCCGGTCGGCTTCTGGATCGCCAACCAGCTTGGGCCGGCGCGGGCGCTGTGGGCCGGCATTGCCTGGCCGCTGCTGCTGGGCGCGGTGACGTTGTGGCTGGCCCAGCGGCGCCTGCAGCGCTCCGACCTCGTCGGCTAGCCCGGAGGCGGCGCCACCGGCAGCACGCCCCGCATGCGCGCGACGCGTGCCTGAGCCAACTCCGCAAACGTGTTGGCAAACGCGTCCACCTGCTGCCAATCGGTCAGGATGTAGTCGCGCGTCGGGTCCACCGGCCCCGTCATCTCGCGGCGGGCGATGGCCAGCATCACCGCCTTGCGCAGGAAGCCGTAGCGCGTGAAGCGCACGGCGCCGGCGATGACTTCGATGGCTTGCGGCGCCCAGCCAAGGCGTTCCGCCCAGCGCTCCGGAATCTCCTCCGCTTCGGCGCGCTCCCCCGGGTCCTTGGACGCGATCGCCATGCAGACCGAGAAGAACGCCGTCGGCTTGGCGCGCAACGCCGGCAGGCGCGGCACCACGAAGCGGCGCACGCGGTGCTGGTAGCCGTGCGCGTGCACCGAAGCGCCGATCAGCACGGCATCGAAGCGGGCGATGTCGAAGTCTCGAGGAAGTTGCGCGATTTCAGAGATCTCGACGTTGTGGTCGGCTTCGCGCAGCCGCTGGCCGATGCGCTGGGCGATCTCCGCAGTCATGCCGTCCGTGCTCGCGTAGGCGACGAGGAACTCCATGGCGTCCTCCGTGCGTGGTGTGATCACACGATAACGCCTCTTCCCGCGCCGCAGCGAACGTCAGCGCGCCAACTCCACTTCATCCAGCAACTTGTCGAGGTCGGGCACCAGAACGGTCCGTCCTTCGAAGGTCGCCACGCCGTCCTCCTGCAACTGATGGATCGTGCGAGCGATCGTCTCCGGACGGATGCCCAGCATCTCGCCAATGTCCTGGCGCGACACGGGCAAGGCCAGCGTCAGCTGCCCTTTGGCATCCGCCACGCCGCATTGGTCCTTGAACTTGAGCAGCAGGTGCGCCACCCGCGCCCGCACCGGCAGGCTGGTCTGCTGCAGGTAGTGGGTCTCGGACGCGTCCAGGTCGCGGGCCATGCGCTCGAGGAACTTGGTGGCGAAGAGCGTGTTGCGCGACAGGACGTCGCGCACGGCACCGGCCTCGAAGAAGCACACGGAACTCGCCGTCAGCGCTTGGGCTTCTCCGGCGTACGTGCCGCCCGAAAAGAACGTGCGGTAGCCGACCATCTCGCCCGGAAAGGCCAGGCGCACGAGGACGGAGTTGCCGCTCGCGTCGTTCTTGCGGATGCCGATGACGCCGGTGCTGACGGCGTACAGGCCGAGGCAGGAAGAGCCGCGCTGAAACAAATGCTGGCCGGAGCGGTAGTTGTGGTGCGAGCGTGCATTGTCCAGCACCGCGAGATCAGGGTCGTCCAGGGCGGCCAGCTCGTGCCAGTGCCGCCACTTGCAGGTCAGGCAGCAGGTGACGCGCTTGGGCGGAGATCGGAGAGCACACGTCTGAACTCCAGTCACATTCAGAAATCTCGTATGC
>CAIXAA010000834.1 GCA_903917305.1 uncultured Myxococcales bacterium
CGCGACGCACGGCAGCTCGCACTCGGCCGCCAGCGCCACCAGCTTGGGCAGCAGCGTCTCGTGTTCCAGCAGGCCGGCCTGCTGGACCTCGATGTAGAAGCACCCGGGCGCAAAGCAGGTCTTGTAGCGCTGCGCATGCCGCCGAGCTTCCGCAGGCTCGCCGCGCAGCAGCGCGTTGGGGATCTCGCCGCCGATGTCGCCGGACAGACCGATCAGCCCTTCGCTGTGCTTGGTGAGCAGCTCGTGGTCGATGCGCGGATGGCCGCCCGCCGGCGCCTTCAGCTGCGCCATGGACACGAGCAGCAGCAGGTTCTTGTAGCCGACCTGGTTGGCCGCCAGCAGCGTCAGCCGGTGCACGCGCTTGACGTGCTCGCCCATGGGGCGCGCGGCGATCGAGAGGCAGCAGCCGTAGATGGGCTTGATGCCGGCCTTCTGGCAGGTCTCCGTGAAGTCGACGGCGCCGTGGAGGTTGTCGTGATCGGTCAGGGCGATCGCGGGCATGCCTTCGGCGGCGGCGAACTTGACCATGTCGGCGATGCGCGTGGCGCCATCGGCGATCGAGTACTGCGTGTGGACATGGAGGTGGACGAACGACATGAAGCTCGCGCGGCTGCGAAGGTCATTCCCCGCGTTCGATCGCCTTGGCGTCTTGCCACAGGGCTTCCAGTTCGTCGATAGACGCCTTGTACGACTTGCCGTGCCGCGCCTCGATCTGCTGCTCTACATGCCCGAAACGCTTTGTGAACCTGTCGAGCGTCTCGCGCAGCGCCTGCTCGGCGTCGACGCCAAGGTGCCGGCCCAGGCTCGCCGTGGCAAACAGCAGATCGCCCAGCTCGTGCGTGACGTGCGCCTTGTCGCCTTCGGCAATCGCTTCGCGTAGTTCCGCCAGCTCCTCGTCGATCTTCGGCAGCACCTCCGCCGCCTCCTGCCAATCAAAGCCGATGCGCGCGGCCTTCTCGCCCACGCGCTGCGCCCGCAGCAAGGCCGGCAGGTTGCGCGGCACGCCGGCCAGGGCGCCCTTGCCCTCCTGCCGTTTCTGCTGTTCCCAGCGCTGCAGCACCACACCGGCATCCGCCGGCCGATCCTCTGTTGTTGCGAAGACATGCGGGTGGCGGCGCACCATCTTGTCGGCAATGCCGCGCGCGACGCTCTCCGCGTCGAACCAGCCCAGCTCCTTGGCGATCTGCGACTGGAAGGCGATCTGCAGCAGGACGTCGCCCAATTCCTCGCGGAACTCAGCGACTTGCTCGGCGCTCGCCTGCGTCCCCGGCCCCAGCGGCATGTCGCTCGGCTGCGCGCGGCTCGCGGTCCCGAGCCCGTCGATCGCATCCAGCAATTCGTGTGATTCTTCAATCAGGTACGTGCGCAGCGTCGCCAGCGTCTGCTCGAGGTCCCACGGGCAGCCGCCGTCGCGATCGCGCAGCGCAGCCATGACCGCGCACAGGCGCGCGAATCCCTCTGCGGGCAGCTGGCTGGGGTCGACCACGCTACTTTTCGGCGGCCGGCGCGGGAGCTGCGCCGAGGATCAGCGTGCCCGCGCCCTGGAGCTGATGGAAATCATTGCCAACCGGCGCCCAGGTGCCCATGAACTTGAGGTCATGCGGGCCCTTGCTGTCGATGCGGTAGACGTTCGCCGCGATCTTGGTGCCCGCCGCCGGCGCGCCGTCCAAGCCCAAGCCCTTCCACGGGATCGCCGCCTCGACCTGCCAGCCGGTGTCGGGCGCGCCATCGGCATTGACGCTGCCGTTGACGACGACCGCGTGCTTCACGCCGCTCTCGAACTTGGCGGCTTCCGGCCACTCCGGCGTGCGATGTCCGGTGAAGTGCGCGTCGAAGCGGGCATTGTTCGGCGCGAACTGCAGCTCGACGTACTCGCCGTCCTTGCCGGGCAGCGCGAGGAACAGCTCGATCACGTCGCCTTCCCACAACGTCGAGTCGTTCGCCGCGTGCTCGTTCTTGATCTCGGAGTCGCGCGTCGTGGCCATGAAGTACAGGTTGTCCTTGTCCCAGGCGAGCTTGGCCGACGTGGCGAGGCCGGCGTCGAGCGGCTGGCCATCGGGCTGACGAAAGCGCGCGAGACCGGGAGCCGACGACCAGATCGCGTCGTCGAACTTGCCGTCGATGACCGGAGCGCTCGCTGCCTGCGCCACGGAGTACACCGCGGCCGGCTCGTCGCCGCGCGGTGGACGGGCCAGCGCAGCGCCACCGGCGGGCGCGCCGCCACCAGCAATGTCCAGCGTGGTCAGGACGATGCGGTCATCCGGCAGGCTCTTGGCGGTCCCCGCATTGGCAACCTTGAGGCGGCGATCCTGGCCGGCCTTGGACCACGCGCCCCAATCGAAGAACCCGACGAGGATCTGCGACTGCACGTCGGCCGGCCAATCGCCCGGGATCTGGATGTTGACGGTATCCTTGATGATTTCGCCCTTCTTCCACGACCCGACCGGGTACAGCCCGCCGATGCCGTAGTGGTCGAACGGCTGGCGGCGCTTTCCGGCGGCCTCGAAGTGCACGAAGATCTTCCAATCGCCGTGCACGGGCTCATCGACGCGGAAGTACATCGTCAGGTCGAGCTGGCCGCCCTTCTTGGCCGGCGTGCCCTTGAGGTCGTAGCCGAGCAGGGTGATCTTGTCCTCGAACTTCACGTCGAGCTTGGTTTGCATCGCCGGCGGCGCGTTGAGCACGTTGTCGGCGATCTGCTGCTCCTGGTCCTTGGTCAGCACGATCGTCTGACTGGCCGGGCGCTTGCAGCCCGACAGGGCGACCGTGACGGCGACCGAGGCCAGAAGGGCAGTCCAGAGGGGGCGAGAGCGGACGATTGCTGAGGTGCTGAAAGCGCGCATGCCTGTCGTTCTCCGTGTAGCCGTGTGCAGTTGGCCGGCGAGTGGGCGCGGAGGATAGCGCATGCCGCTTGGGGCTTGCAACCGGCTGCGGTTGGGGCTCTGGCGCGTGGTCCAGTTCGGGGCCCGGGGCGGGATCCGGCTCGGGTCCCGGCTCCGGTTCGGGCCTCGGTTCCGGCCCCGCTGACACCCGTGTCGTGAATGTGCGCAAAGTTTGCGTGCGACTGGATCCGACCGCCATGAACTGGCAACTTGGCAGGATCACGCGCGACGGCTAGTTCTCGACCAGCACTTCGAGCATGTCGCGGTGCGCCGGGGTCTGCAGCTTCTTGATGGCGCCGGTCTCGATCTGGCGGATGC
>CAIXAA010000835.1 GCA_903917305.1 uncultured Myxococcales bacterium
GGCCGCCGCGGCTGATTCAGGCCGACAATGAGTTCACGCGCGACATTCCGCTGGCGCTGGAAGACGTTGTGCTGCGCTGCCTGGACAAGGACCCGGCGAACCGGCCGGCGACCGCGGACGCGCTGCGCATCCAGCTGCGGGCGCGCACGGACCTCAAGCTGCAGGCGACGCAGGAGGCGGCGGGGCTGCGGGTGCGGGGCGTGCTGGCCGACTCGCGCGGCGCGCCGGTGGGCGGTGCGGCGGTGCTGTTCTCGGTCATCACCGGGCAAGGCGCGCCGATCGACCTGCAAGCAATGACGAATGAATCCGGCGCTTTCGATGCACCGCTGAGCCGCGACCGCCTGCCGCCGGACGCCGACATCGTCCATGTCGAGGCGCGCTTTGGCGGCGATCCGCGGCTGGGCGAGTCCACGGCGGAGCAGACCATCGACCTGCAGAAGCTGGAGGCGGCGATCGACCTGCACCTGGCGGCGGAGCAGGTCGCGGCGGACGGCGCGCCGGTGGAGGTGCTGCTGGATGTGCGCTCGGGCGAGCTGCCGATCCCCGGCGCTCCGGTGCAGATCCAGGTCGACGGCAAGCCGATCCTGGTGGTGCGGACGGCCGGGGACGGGCACGCGCAAGCCTCTCTGCCTGTTGCGGAACTGGGCAGTGCCGGGCCGCACGTCGTGCAAGCCGTGCTGGCGCCTAGCGAGCAGTTCAACGAAGCCAGCGCGTCGGCGCGCATCGAAGTCCGCGTGGGGCTCGCGGTGGAACTGCGCCTGCGACCTGGGATTGCCGGACAGGCGTGCGCGAGCGGGGATTGGTGCCTGGAAGGCTCCGTGCACCTGCTGACCGCCAGAGGACCGCAGCCGGCACCCGATTGCACCGTCAGTCTGCACGCCGACAAACACCTGCTGGGAAGCCTGGTTTCGAGCGACGACGGGCGCTTTGCCGGCGTCTTGCGCGGCGCCTTCATCGGCTCGCTGTTCGCGCCGGGGCCGGTCGGGCTCGTGGCGCGCGCCCAATCGCCCCAAGCCTTCGCGGAAGTAGGCTGGAGCCCGATTGCCGTCCTCGATGTCCCTCCGCCGCCTCAGCTTTCCGGCTGGTTCTACGGCGTGCCGGTGCTGCTGCTGCTGGGCGCGACGCTGGTACAGCGCTGGCGGGCGCGGCGCCGGGAGCGGGCGCTGCTCGTGCGCAGCGAGGCGACCTCGGCGGGGCTGCCGAGCGAGGCGGTGCGGCGGGTGGGCGACGTCGCGCTGCCGTCCTGCACGCTGCGCGGCGCGATCCTGCACGGCGAGACCGGTCGGCCGACGGCCGGCACGCTGCGGCTGGAACCTTCCGTGTCGACAGCGATTCCGCTCGATCCGGTCCACTGCCCGGACGGCCGCTTCGACACGGGCGAGCTGCCGCCGGGCCGCTACCTCCTGCACGTGACGTGCCTCGAACACGAAGTGCTGGTCCTGCCTCTCGATCTGCCGCACGACGGCACCTTCGACGGCTGCGAATTGCTGCCCGCCAGCTGCCGCGCCATCGTCCGCGGCAGCTTCGCCGCCGCCCTGCGCCGCTGGACTGGCCGCGGCGTCGACTGGACAGCCGAGACGCCGCGCGACGTCGAACCGCGCTGGACGCTTGCAACCCGGCGCGGACATGGTGAAATCCGCGAAGCCATCCGCCGCGTCGACCGCGCGCTGTACGGCGCCCGCACCGAAGCGCCCGTCGCCCTCTCCACGCGCCAGGCCATCGACCGCGTCGACGAGGTGCAGCGATGAAGCGCGCCTTGCTGCTGGTGCTTTGGCTGCTGCTGCCGCTGCCCGCGCATGCGGACGATTTCGATCCGCAGTCGAATCAATGGAATGGTCTCAGCGAGTTGCTGGCCACGGCGGCGATGGTGCACATGGAGCTCAAGGTCGGGCAGCAGCTCGACTGGTCCACCGTCGACGAGCGCGAC
>CAIXAA010000836.1 GCA_903917305.1 uncultured Myxococcales bacterium
CCACGCGCCCCGCCGCCGCCAGCAGCAGCGCGCGCCCCGCCTTGGCGCCCGGCGTGGCCTGAGCGTCCAACTGCGCGATCGCCTTGCCGTACATGCCAGTCCGCCACCACAACGTCGCGACCTGCAGCGCGCCCTCGCTCGTCGCCAACTCCGCGCTCTCCAGCCGCGCCAGCACTTCCGCTGCGTGGCCGCGCTCTTGCATCGCCAGGTACAGCTCCGCCAACCAGCGCCGCTGCGCCGGCGTCAGCGCGCCAAAGACGCGGGCGCGGTTCGCCCACTTGAGCGCGTCCGGCTTCATGTCCGCCTGCCAGCACAGGTTGGCCGTGCCGACCGGATCGTCGGCCAGCGCGTCTTCGCCCGCCTTGCCCAGCAGAATGCGAACTGTTTTGCGATCTTGCACGCTCGCCGCGGCACTCGCCAGCCAGATCAGCACGCGGGGCTCGATGTCGCGGTACTCCGCGCCTTGCGCAATGCGCAGCGCGCCGCGGGAATCGCCTTGCGCCAAAGCCACTTCGCACAGCAGCGTCGTCACGCGCCCCAGCCCTGCGTGGCTGGCGCCCAAGATCTGCGCCGCCTCCTGCGCCTCGCCCAGCGCCAGCATGGCGCGCGTCCACGCCTCGACCGTGCGCGAATCTGTTTCCGGCAAGCGAACTTGCGCATCAAGCAGCCGCCGCGCGTCTTTGAATCGTCCGGCGTCGTGAAAGCGCTGTGCCAGCTGCACCCGGTCCAGCCCGAACGCCGCGGCGTGCTCCTCCACCAGCATCCTTGGCATCTCCGAAGGATCCAGGTCGATGCGCAACTGCACGAGGACGGCGAAGTCCGCCGCTGTCAGCGCGCCCGGCTCGCGGCGCCAGAGGTCGTCCAGCAGCTCCAACCCGCTGTTTTTGTGCCCGATTTGTACGTGCAGGTGCGCGAGGCTGCGCTGCAGGGCCACATCCATCGGGCGCAGCGCGAGCAGGTCGTCCAGCGCATCTGCCTGCAACTCCAACAGTTGCTGGGACGCGTAGACCTGCGCCAGCTCCGCCAGTACGCCCGGTGTCGGCTCCTTGTCGCGCAACCCTTCGAGTTCTTGGGTGTACTCAAAGAGCCGCCCGGCGGCCTTGCGCTCGCTGCGCAGCAAGGTCCGCTCGGTCTCCTGCATCTGCGCCGGGTCCAGCCGCTGCAGCAGCGCGAGCGCCCCCGCGTGTTCTCCCTGTTCGCTCAGGATCTTGGCGAGCGGCACCACGACTTCGCGCACCGGACCGCGCTCCGCCAGCGACCGCTCCAGGTACACGCGCGCCTTGGCGTCTTCGTGGTCGCTGGTCAGGTGCGAGCCCAGATCCCCCGGCGACGGCACCAGCACCAGCGCCAGTGCCAGCGCGCCGAGCACGAGCGCGGCCACCGCCAGATTCGCATTGCGCATCGATGGGTTCAGCGACCGCTCCTAGGGCTCCGGCGGGGGCGCCGGCTCTGGCACGACACGGTCGAGCGCAACGGTCGCGACGTACGGCACGAACCCGTGCGCGCGCTGCTCGCGGTAGATGGCGCGCAGCCCGGCGTGATCCTCCGGATCCCAGTAATCGAGTGTAAATACGACGAGATCCGGGTTCTCCGTCTGGGCCTTCTGC
>CAIXAA010000837.1 GCA_903917305.1 uncultured Myxococcales bacterium
CCGGGCGAAACCGTTGCTGCGGCGGCTTTCGGCGTCGCGGGTCCGGTGCTCGACGGGGAAGTGCGCACGACGAATCTGCCCTGGCACGTCACGCCGCGCTCCCTGGCGCCGGTCGTCGGTAGCCATCGCATTCGATTGCTGAATGATCTCGAAGCGATGGCGCTCGGCGCCTTGGCCTTGCCCACGGACCAGCTCCACGTCCTGCAACCGGGCATCCAGCGCCCGGGTCATCGCGCGGTGATCGCCGCCGGCACGGGGCTCGGTCAGGCGCTGCTGTTCTGGGACGGTCAGCGGCACCTGCCCGGCGCCACCGAAGGCGGCCACGTCGACTTCGCGCCGAACACTCAGGACGACCTGGCCTTGCTCACATTTGCCAAGCAGTTCTGGGAGCATGTCTCTTGGGAGCGCATCGTGTCCGGCCCAGGTCTGCACCTCCTGCACCGCTGCCTGACCGAAGTCCTCGGGCGTCGCGAGGACGCCGACGTCGTGCAACAGCTGGAAACAGCAGATGATCCCAGCGCCGTGATCGGGCGCGCGGGCACCAGTGGCAGCAGCGCCACGTGCCGCGAAGCCGTCGACTGGTTCGTGCGCGTCTACGGTGCCCAAGCCGGCAACCTCGCGCTGAGCATCCTGAGCCTCGGCGGCGTCTACGTGGCCGGCGGCATCGTTGGCCGCATCCTGCCGCGCATCGAGGCCAACCAGGCGTTCGTCAAGGCTTTTCTCGACAAGGGCCGCTACGCCGCGTTGCTCGGCGGGATGCCGATCTACGCCGTCCTGGAACCGCGCGCCGGCCTCTTCGGCGCCGCCGACGCGGCGATCGCGATGCTCTAGGATTCTGTTGGCAAATGGCCGACAGAATCCTGCTGCTTGTTGTTTGGGACGGTCGGCCAAGAACTGCATGAAGTGAATTCATGCAGTTTCGGCCGCCGGCAGTCCGCATCCGCGGCCTGCCTAGGAGCTTGTTGCCTATCGGCGCCAAGCTCCTAGTCCAGCGGCGTCCCCATCGGCGGCAGCGACCACTGGATCGGCGGCGTGCCGCGCCGCTGCAAGTGCTCGTTGATCCGGGAGAAATGCCCGCAGCCGATGAACCCGTGGTACGCCGACAGCGGCGACGGATGCGGCGCTGTCAGCACCAGGTGCCGGCTGCGGTCCACCATCGCAGCCTTCTTCTGCGCGGCGTTGCCCCACAGCGCAAAGACCAGGCCCTCGTGGCGCCGGTTCAGCTCGGCAATCGCCCGATCCGTGAATTGTTCCCAGCCCTTGCCGGCGTGCGACTGCGGCTGCCCGGCGCGCACGGTCAGCACTGCGTTCAGCAGCAGCACCCCTTGGCGCGCCCACGACGTCAGGCAGCCGTGATTGGGATGCGGAATCTTTAGATCGCGTTCGATCTCCTTGAATACGTTCTGCAAAGACGGCGGCGGGTGAATACCTTGCCGCACCGAGAAGCACATCCCGTGCGCCTGCCCCGGACCGTGGTAGGGGTCCTGCCCGAGGATGACGACGCGCACCGACTCAAACGGCGTATTCCACATTGCATTGAAAATATCATGGCCTGGTGGATAAACCGTGAAGTTCTTCTTCTCCTCCACCAGGAACGTCCGCAGCTGATGCATGTACGGCTGCTCGAACGCGTCGCCCAGCACTGCCAGCCAGGACGGCTCCAGTTGCGGTGTGCGTTCACTTGCCATGCTTGCCTCCTCTTCGCTGCGCCAAGTACCCATCCTGCCACGGCTGCCTGACCGCTGCCACCCTGCGAGGTTGTCTGGGAGCCGCCGTCGCGGCATCCTCCCCGCCCGGAGGTTCCGCCCGTGATGCCCGACCCGCCGCATTTTGCCCGTCTGAGCGCAGCCTTGCGCGTCCTGCTCGGCGTGGCGCTGCTCGCCGCCTTCGATGCGGCGGTGCAGCAGGCGATGCGCGCGCTGCACCTGCCGGCGGTGGGGCCGGTGCCGGCGATGCTGCTGCTGCTGGCCGTGCTCCTGCTCCTCGCCGCGCTGCGGCCCGCTTGGGCCGCGTTCCTGAGG
>CAIXAA010000838.1 GCA_903917305.1 uncultured Myxococcales bacterium
GCCAGATTGGCGGTGGACAGGTTCGCGCGGGGAAGTCTGGCGTTGGACAAGTTGGCGCCGCGCAGGTCCCTGTTCGCGAGGTCGAGCCCGTGTGCCGCCAACCCCGGCGCTTCTATGCCTGCCAAGTCATGGTCCAACAATAGCCGGCTCACGAGGCTGTCCAGATTCCGCTGGATGGCCTGCTTGGCGTGGAAGCGCCCCTCGAGGAGTAGCAAGCATCTCTGGAATCCTGCGAGCATGAACGGTCCGGTCACTTCTCGCAGGAAGAATCGTTCCACGAGTTCCTGGCTGACGTGGCCTCGTTCCAGCAGCGCCCTCAGGCACGCGATGAGAACGTCGTCATCGTTATCGTGCGTCAGCAGGCCTTCAAGAGCTGAACAACCAGGATCGAGTAGCGAAAGGCATTGGACAGTCCTGACGCGGCTTGTGTAGCTCGCAGGCAGTGTCGCTAGATCGCGCAACTGGCGCAACGAGGCCTCCTGCCACCTGCCGGGACATTGACGCGGTAGCGCCGCCATGCGGGGCTCACGGGTTTCACCCTGCCAGTATTCCGTGATCCAAGCGGGCGCCGGGTCCGGGCCGGAGTCGCTAGGCCATGACCAGTCGGGCAGCGCCATCAGGCACAGATGCATGAGATCGAGTCCGGGCACCATGCTTTCCCACACCGGCCCATTGCGTTCCACCGCCTGCAGAACGTGTGACGGCGTTTCAATCGTCGCCGGGATGCGACGCAACACTTCCGCCGCCGACCAACACCCATCGCTCGCCGCCACGCCCAGCGAGGCGATGCCCAGGGCGATGGCTTCCCAGCGTGTCTGGTCAGCGGCCCAGGCCAGCACGCGTTTGATGACTGCTTCGCGGTCGCGGTTGAACCCGCGAACCAGTTCCAGGCCCGCGAAGTACTCTGTGAAGCTCTGGTGCAGGAACCCGAATCGTCGCGTGCCGTCGCGCTCGACGCCGACCTCAACCCAAAGGCCCGTTTCATGCGCATGCGCGAGTAACTGCTCAAACAACGCGCGGTCGGCGGCGCCGCCGCGCGCCTCGCGGTGCCAGTCCCACAGTTCCTGTTCCGAAGGAAATGCTGCGGAGCCTTTCGCCTTGTGGTGGCCGCCCTCCATCATGTGGAAGCCGAAGATGCGCAACATGTCTAGCAGATCGCGCGCCTTGTAGCCGGCAGGCAGGCTGCCGTGGTGCTGCTTGAACCAGACCTCCGCGAAGATCTGCGCGATGTGTTGGTAGAGTTCAAAGCGGGTGTTGGGCAGGTGGCCGCGGCTCAGCTGCACGTGGGCGATGATGGTCGCCAGGATCGGCACGCCAGCCAGCACGGCGATCGCCGGCGCATTGCCTAAGGCTGCCACCAGATCCACCGCGAATGCTTCTCCGGGGTCCTGGCCGCTCGGGCCGTGCTGGTACAGGGCGCGGCCAAAACGCACGAAGAATGTGCGGACCTGCGGCTCGGTCCATTCGACCAGGGTCGCCTGCGAGATCTCGCGGCGCGCCCGGAACTCCTCGGGATAACCCGACGGCCGGGTCGTGATGACAAGGCGCCAACGGGATTGCCCCGACGTGTCGATGGCCCGATCGATCAGCGTGACCAAGGACTGGCGCTGCGCCGGAGCCGCCTCGTCCAGGGCGTCAAAGAGCAGTACCAGTTCGTCGCGCTCGCGGGCTAGTGTCAAGAGGGTGCGAACCTCCTCGGCGCTCATGTCGGGTGCCCACTGCATGGCGGCGTGGACAGCGTGGTCGACAAGGCCGGCATGCGCATTGTGTGTTTCGCGCGCGCGGATGAACACCGGAATCAATGGCCGCGGCACGTCGGGATGCCACGCGTCCGCGTTGCATCCATACCAGACGAGGAACTTGAGCAGCGAACTCTTGCCCGATCCCGGTTTGCCGATCAGCACGGCTACCCGCCGATCGCGCAGGAAGCGCGTCGCCTCATACATCTGGCCTTCGCCGGCGAGCTTGGCCGTTTTCTCGTCCGCGGTCAGGTGCAGCAGGATCTCCTCGCGCACCCAGAGCGGCTCGAACAGATCACCGATGCCAACATTGCGCTTCGCGTCGGCCGCGAGTTGCAGCGCCGCCGTGTCGAGCCGCGAGAAGTAGGCTTGGCCGAGCAGCGCGCGCCGGTAGCGCCATGCCAGATCGACGTAGGGATCGGCCCTCTGAATGGAAACGGCCTCGGATTCGCCGGCCGCGCGCGGCTCCGCGCCCTTGGTGCGCAGCAGGAACTCCACGGCCACGCGGGTTGCCGCAGTGACGCCGACCTTCGGGTGCAGTTGGAAGGACAGGCAGATTTCCTCCTCGACGGGAATGGTCTGCGCGGCAAAGGCAAGCAATCGCGCCTCGATCGTTTGCGGCTGGCGCACTGTCTGCAGAGCGGGTCGGGCCATCTGCCGGCCCTTGACCGCATTTGCGCCGACGCCGGGAATGCCGATGCTCGCCTGCTGCGTCTCGGTGACCGTGATCTTCTCCAACTGCGGGTGGCTGGTGCAGGTCATGCCGATGCAGAAGTGTTCATCCGGGACATCGACCGTCGTCGAGAGCCGCACGGCGAGCAGCGTGTCGGTGTCCGGCAGGCGCAGCGCATCGCGCCATGACGTGGTCGTGCGCTGCTGCAGCGTAACGTCGATGGCATGCCGCGCGGCGACATAGCGCGCCTCAGGGATGAGAACCTCGGTCTTCATGGCCGGCTCCGATTGGCGACGTTCCGCCGCCAAATGCCCGAAAAGTAGGGCGTTCGCGGGCGCCACGGTAGGGCCATGCCCAGCGCGTGTCAACGGACATCCGGCCTGCTGCCGTTGACCGCGCGCGGAGGCTTTGGTCGGCAGGGCCGGCTGGCTGGGTCATGGGTTGCAGGGCGCGCGGCGAGAGCCTGACCGCGCGCCCGCCTCCGCGCCATCACGCCTCTTGCGCCAGCATCGCCACGGGCGCCGCAACCTGCGCCACAGGCGCCACAGCCTGCACCTTCTTCCCATTCCCCTTCTTGCGCGACTCCGCACCCAGCGCCGCCAGGATCTGCGGCTGGTCCGCCAGACGCGCGCTGGCAATCGCCCACCACTTGTTCAGCCACGCCTCGAACGCCTCGCGCGCCGTGCGCTGGTCCTTCTTGGCCGTGCCCTCGCTGCCGCGCGCTCCGGCGGTCTTGGTGCGCGCAGCCGTCCACGTGTCGTGGAGCGCCTTGCCCGCCGCGCGATCCGCGGCGCCGATGTGGTAGGGCGCCAGCGCCGTCTGCACCGCCGCCACGCTGAGGAAGTCCAGCATCGCGCGCGCGGAGCCGTCGAGCCCGGCCACCTGGTTGAGCTCGCCCAGCGTCTGCAGGTTCTGCAGCGCCGGAACGGTCTCCTCGCGGCGGATGCCGACGATCTCGGCATGAATGCGGCGCAGCCAGTTGCGCATCGCAATCTCGGCGGCATCTTCGGCCTGCACCTCGACCGACCGCACGGTCCCCGCCTGCGCCTTGCCGGACAGGGTGCCGCCGAACGTGGCAAGAAGCGCCTGGCCGCGCTGCGCTTCGCTCGGCGGCTGACCGGCCTTGTTGCCGGCGGAGCCGTAGCCGCGCGCATCGAGCGCCGCCAAGGCAACCTTTGCCTCGGGCGTGCCGCTCGCTGTGAAGTCGAACCATTGCTGCCCGCGGAGGTACAGCACCTTGATCGGAAGTCCTGCCGTTGTTGCCATTGCCATCCCCGTATGCGCATCTCTTGCGCACCGCGGAATGTAAGGGAAGAGCCAAAGTGACGGCAAGTTTTTTGCGGTTCGCGGCGCGGAGCAGAACCGCCGCCTAAACGTCCGCCGTCTCATCCACCCGCACCAGCACGACCCGGCCCAACTTCTCCGTGCTGATGGCCCGCGTCACGCCATTGGGCGCCGCCATGCCGCCATCGCTGTGCGGCGTCGCCGCGTGCACAATCGCATCGCCAGTCTCATGCGTGTGGCGGACCGAATTGCGCAGCACGCAGTCCGTGCAAACACCCTGCTCGCCGCAGCCGCCCGGCAGCCTGGCGTGCGGGCAGTGAATCGCATCGCCGCTGCTCATGCCCCGCATCGTCGACGGATCATGGCCCAGCGCCTGCGCCGCCTGGCGGTTCGTCCCAAGCACGACCGAGTTGGCATCGACCAGCATCACCGGCGCCGCGATGCGGTCGAGCAGGTCGCGCAGCGCCTGCCCCTCGGCTTCCAGCTCCTCGGGCAGCATGGCGCTCATGCAATCCCGGCACATGCCGTGCGAGATCGGCCGCGATGGCGCGTTGTCGCCAGCGTTCAGCACTCTTCCGCACCAGGCACAGACGTACTTCATCGGGCGGCCTCCCTGAGGTCCGCGTCGCAGTGTACGCATCTCGGAGGCGCCGTCGAACTTGACGACGAAATTTCCGGGCGATGCTCTCCGGGCGACAGCCAGCGGGGCCGTGCCGCATCGCGCAGCCGGTCGCGGCGTTGCTGCAACCGGGGCTATTGCAACAGCTTCATCACCTGCGCCGGCATGCTCTGCGCATCGCCGATGACGCACCCCGTGACGTCCTGGGTCCACGCCGGCGTCGGCGTGTCGTTCACGTACAGGCTCATCGTGTAGCCAATGTCGGTCGGCGGCGGCGGGCACGTCAGCTCGGTCGTGAGGAAGGACGGCGGACCGAGCAGCTCCCACAGCGTCTGCACATCGGCGGGCGACAGTTGCTTGCCGGCGTTCGGCGGCGACGCGGTCACGGCGCCATTCGCGTCGACCGTCCACGTCCACGAGCACGTCGCATTGGGCGGGCACGGTCCCGCGCCTTTCTGCACCTTGAGCTGCGTCCACGGCGTCGGCTGCGGCGGGTAGGCGGGGTGAATGTCGATCTTTGCCGAGATCGGCGTCCACTGCTGCAGTGGTGCGGGCTCATCCGCTGGCGCTGCGCCGGTCGGACAAACCGTCGTCCACGCGCCCTCGCCCCTGCAGTACAACGCAGGAATGCCACCGGGTTTCGCGATCGACGGCTCCAAGCAGGATTGCCACTGGATGATGTGATACGGCGGCGTGAACGTGTTGTCGTCGTAGAGCAGGACGCCCAGGCCGCCGGCTGGCCGACGCACCAGAGCGAGGACGAGTTTCGAGTCGATGCCGGGCTTGTCGAAGAGGGCGTATGCCGGTTGGCCGGCGATCACAGCGTCGATGAAGCACCCATAGACCGGTCCCCAGACCGACGGCAGCTGCGCCATGGACACCGGAAACTTCGCGAAGCCGCAATTCTTTGCGCCAGCACCGGCCAAAGCCGCCGCCGCCGCTGTGACATCGCACGCAGCTGCAGCATCGCCAGCCACAACATCGGAAGCGACATCGGCAACCGTGCCATCGAACTCATTCTTCCCATCGACCGAGACACTCTGCCCGCTCGAACCACCGCAGGCGGCGAGCAGAGCGAGCGCCGGCCAGGTCCAACGTCGAAGATGTGCGGTCATGGGCGCCTCCGGATGGCCTGCATCGGCATGTCTCGCTGCTTTGTTGCAGCAAGGAGCGTGCCACAGCGGCCATGCGGGGCCAAGTGCGCGAGGTGGATGGCATGCAGGCGGGGAGGCGCGCCCGAAGCGGTGTCGAGAATCCCCGCAGTGTGGAGGATCTCGACAGCCGCAGTCCGCGCAGCGGACTTCGCGAACCGCGGCGGCGGACTTCCGCCGGGCGCGCCTCACGCCTGCATTGCGCCTACACCACGAGGCTATGCAGCGGCCAGATGACCGGCGGCGTGGAAGGCGGCGTGATGCCGTGCGCTTCCTGCGCCGGACGCAGCTTCTGCGTCATGAACTGGCGCGCGAGGTCCTGGTTCTCCCACACCGTCACCACGCGCCACGCCGCGCCATCGGGCGTCGGGCCGGCAATATGCGCGCTGCAGCCCTCCGGCAGCACGTCCTTGATGCCCATCGTCGCCACCGAGGCGTCGTACTGATCCTGCGTCATTCCCGGCGTATCCACCATCAGAACCATGGCCATGATTGCTGTCTCCTCGTTGTCCGCGGCCTGCCGCACGGAGCGCTCAAGCGTGCCGACCTGCTCGACACGCCTCTGTTCCGTCGTCCGCTTGGATCCCTGACGCCGCGCAGGATGGTTCGGCCGCAGCCAGGCGCAACACGGTCACGGCAAAGGTTATGGACCCATTCATGAATCGCCGCGGACAAGCTGGCGCGCTTTGACACGTGCGGCGCGGACACGTAGAACGCCGACAACGCCCCCGCCACGAAAGGAGACCCCGATGCTGCCGGACCCGGCCCTCTTGATCCTGACCCCGACGAGTCCGTACGCCCGCAAGTGCCTGATGATGGCGCTGGAAAAGGGCCTCGACCTGCCGACGAGCTTCGAGCCGCCCAATGCGCCGGGCAGCCGCGTGCGCACGCTCAATCCGCTCGGCAAGATCCCGACGCTGCTGCTGGCGAATGACGAGGCGGTGTATGACTCGCGCGTGATTGTCGAGGTGTTGGAGATGGCGGCGCCGAATCCCGCGCTGATTCCCAC
>CAIXAA010000839.1 GCA_903917305.1 uncultured Myxococcales bacterium
CCAGAAGCTGCGCAGCGAAGTGACCGACCGGGTGCGCGCCGACGTGGCGCAAGGCTTCGAGTTCGTCGCGCACCTCCACAACCATCCGTTCCTTTTCGACCGCCAGCCCGGCGACCGCCTGTGGACGACGCCCGAGACGGTCGGCGACGTCGCGGGCGCCGTGGCGCCAAGCACCAACGACGTGCGCGTCTACCAGCAGTACGCGAGCGAGTTGAGGCTGCAGCAGGCGTGGGTCACCAACGGCCTCGACACGCTGCGCATCCGTGCGGCAGACTTGGGCAAGCTCGCCGCCGCCGCACCCTAGCCCCGCTTGCCCCACCGCCGAGGTCCGCCTTGCCGCTTGCCCCCGCGCACCTCCGCTACCTGCTCGTGCAGCAAGGCTTTGTGCCGGCGCTGTTCAACTTCCTGCTCAACAGCGGCCTGGCCTGGCTGGGGCACCGCGGCCAAACCGCTGTGTCGCTCACGGGTTCAGCGGGGCGCGCCGCCGTGTGGGCGCCGGGCGTGCTGCTGCCGCTGCTGACCTGCCTGATCGTCGTGCCGCTGGTGCGCAAGGACCTGGAAGCTGGGCGCATTGCGCCGCTGACCGGTGCGCGCTGGCTGGCACTGGCCTTGCCGTCGGCACTGCTGCCGCGGGCGGTCCTGGTCACGGCGCTGGCGTTCCTGGTCCTGGTCCTGCCGTGCTGGTCCGCGCTGGGCATCGCGGAGGTCAAGGCCTGGCCGATGCCGGGTTTTGCATGGCTGATGGGCGGCTACTGCGCCGTGCTGGCCGCCGTGGTCACGCCGCTGGTCGCGTGGCGCACGCTGCTGGAGCCGGCGCGGGCGTGAAGCTCGCCAAGCGCGGCGAGCGTTCCCTCCTCGGCCGCATCCGCATCGCCTGACGTCGCATCCTCACCACTGTCGCCGGCCAGCGGCTGTTCCACGCGCTGCCGTCGATTCCTCAGCTTGTACCAAGCATTGCGCACAGTGCAGCGGTCGGCTTCGGGCAGCCCGAGTGCCCCCAAGACCGCCGCGTCCTGCAGCTCGAACACCGCCGCCGGGGCCCAATGCGCGCGCAAGGCGTGGTCGAGGCGCTGCAGCGCGGCCTCGTCGGACGGCACGACCGGCACCAGCAAGCGCCTGATTTCAGAAGGAACAAGCTCCAGCACGCCGCCACCGTAATGCCGCCCTTCCAGCTCCGCCGTCAGCGCCGTCAAGGAGTTCACGAAGCCAAGAACCAGCTGCGGCGCCGGCACGGCCTTGGGCACGATGCGGTAGGCGGTGTCCGTCGTGAGGGCGGCGGCGCGGTTCAGGACCAGGCGCGGAAAATCATGGGAACGCTTGAGCATGCCCACCGGCGCCGAGAACACCGACGGCACGCGGTACCACGGATCGCGGCTGCGGCACTTGTAGCGTTTGTGCAGGTCCTGCGCCTCGCCCGCCTGCACGTACGCCTGCACGCGCGGGGAAAGTGGCGTCGTTTCAGAGGGATTGAACCAGAGGAAATTGCTCGGCAGGCCCAGCCGCTGGTTCTCCCGGTGCGTCGCGTCGTCGTAGAGGACGCCCGGCACGTGCTCGCTGCGGCCGAACATCGGATGCGCAAAGGCTTGCAGGTCGAACTCCGCCACCGTGCTGTCCGGCACCAGGAAGAACTTGTTGGCGCCAGTCACGATGCCGACCGCCACGCTCGCAACCTCTGAGAACGCGTGAACATCCTGGTGGCGCGCCAAGGTGGCGAGCAGCTCGCGTTCGTGCACGGTCAGCAGCGCGAGCATCCACTTGCCCGGCAGCTGCTCGCCGGGGACGAAGCTGGCGCGCGCGATGTGCAGCGAAGCCGGCTCGGCCAGATCCGCGCGGCCGCGGATGCGCGAGACGGCGACCTGGGCCAACCCCCGCCGCGGCTGAGAAACCTTCGCCTTTTCCGCAAGAAGCAGCACGGTGCCCTGCAGCGCGCCGGCGAACCAGAGCTCCTCGGGGTCCAGCACGACGATCCGCGCACACTCGCGCAGCAGGTAGCGGCGCACCGATTGGGCGTGCAGCACGTGCAGCAACTCCGCCGGCACGACCATCGCCAGCCGGCCGCCCGGACGCAGCTGCGCCAGGGAGCCGACCACGAACGGCACCCAGGCATTCGTGTGCTTCGTGAAGGGAAGTCCAAGGGTTGTGATGAGGCGCTGCGCCCGGTCCTGCAGCGCGCCATCGAGGTACTGGTAGCGGATGAACGGCGGATTGCCCACGACGGCATCGAACGCCGGCTCGGCACCCGCGTGCGCCAGCAGCCACTGCAGGAAATCGCCCGCGACGACCTGCGCCGGCACGCCCGCGCTGCGCGCCGCCTCACGCGCGGCTGCCGCCTCGAGCGGATCGAGCTCAAAGGCCTGGACTTGCGGGGCGTTGTTCGGCAACCGCGCAAGGCCGCGCAGGAAGGCGCCATCGCCGCAGCTGGGCTCCAGGATCGCCGCCGGCTGGGTCTCCAGCACCCACTGCAGCAGGAAAGCCACGATGTCCGGGTCCGTGTAATAGCCGCCGCGGAGCTTCCGGCTCGTCTCGTTCGCAATGAAGTTCACACGGCCTCCGGCGCCTTGCGGCACGCGGAGGATGAGTCCGGGAGCCTGACTTTGGCAATCACAGGGCCGGCGCCAGATGCAGCTTGGGCTTGCCGCCGCGCTCCTCGAAGCGCCCGGTCTTGTCGGCGAGGCGAATGCGGTAGACCAACGCCTCCGCCGACAGCGCGTGCGCCGCGTCGCCGTGCGCGAAGGCCGTCTCGCTGGTCGCCAGCGGCGCCATGCGCTCCATCAGGTAGACCATCGCGCGCTCCGCCTCCTGGCCGTGCAGCTCCTCGAAGTCGCCCCACGCGATGACGCTCTGCCAGTTCGTCATGTCCACCATGTGGTCGACCTCGAAGCAGACGTGCGGGTTCTGCCGCATCATCTCGACCTTGAGGCCCTTGCCCGTGTGCCCGTAGACCGCGCCGTCGCGGTACGCATAGGTCACGGGGACCACATAGGTGCGACCGTCGGCGTGGCAGCCGATGCGCCCCACGACCTCGGTCTGCAGCACGTGTTCGATTTGCGCCGGTTCGAGCTTGCCAAGCATGACGACCTCCCGCAGCGGCCGCGCGCGGATGCCTGACACGTTTCGGGCCGCCTGTTCTCTCAACGTGCGCCGCAGGGTCCGGCGTGTCAAAGCCCGGCGCGCAAGCGTGCGGCGCGAGGCGGCTCAGCGTGCGGCGCGGCCGGGCAGGTGCCGTGGCTGAAGGCGGCGCCGCGATGCCGTCGCAGAACGGGTTGTCGCAACTTGACGGGCCATGACCCACGCCTAGACTCGTCGGCAGCGTGGTCATGAGGCCGCAGCGGGAATCCGTTTGATCACAGCATCGCACGACCGGCAGCCCGGCCATTTGTCCATGAGCCCAAACCCTTGCAAGAGGAGCATCGCCCTCGCGCACCTCGCGTTCGTTGCCCTCGCTGCTTGCGGCGGCCTGTCCGCGCAGACCGAGAAGCTGGCCGGCACCTGCCCGGACGGCAGCGAACGGCGCAGCGCGGCGACGTCCATGTGGTGCGAGAAGGGCGGGCAGCGCGACGGCGCCTTCGTCGCCTGGCACCGCAACGGCAAGCCGTACCGCGCGGGGGAGTTCGCGGCAGGCACGGCGTTCGGCACCTGGCGCACCTGGGACCGCGACGGCACGCTGCGCGGCGAAGGTCCACCGCAACCAGCTGAGCTGCCGAGCGCGGCGACCTGCACCCGCGCCGAAGTGCAGCCGATCGCCGACAAGGTGCGCGGCGCGGTGCGCGACTGCTTCCTGGAAGCCATGCAATTCAGGGACATCAAGCTGGTCGGCCCGCTGCCGCAGACGACGGTGCA
>CAIXAA010000840.1 GCA_903917305.1 uncultured Myxococcales bacterium
GCGCCAACGTCGGCAGCACCAGCACCAGCACGCAGGCCAGCCGCACCACACGCCCCAGCCACGCCATCCGACCTCCCGCTTTGAACTGCAACCGAATCGGCACGCTACGGCCGCCCGCGCTTCGGGTCAAGGTTTGCCGTGGCAGCCTTCGCTTCTTGCCGCGCCTCGGCGCGCAACCCACGCCAAGTCGCCAGCCGGTCCGCGAGCCGCGCTTCCTGGCCATTGCGCGTCGGCTCGTAGAACTGCGCCGCCGCCAGCTGGTCCGGCAGGTATTGCTCCGCGACCCAGCCGCCCGCCGCATGCGGGTCCTGGTAGTCCTTGCCCCACCCCAGCTGCCGCCCCAGGTTCGTGGTCGCGTTGCGCAGGTGCAGCGGCACCGGCAGGCTGCCGTGTTGCCGCACCGCCGCCAGCGCTGCATCCAAGCCCAGGTAGCTCGCCTTCGATTTCGGCGCGCAAGCCAGCCACGTCGTCGCGTGCGCCATCGCGATGCGCGACTCCGGCAGGCCGGTCATCTCGTGCGCCTGCGCCGCGGCCACCGCCAGCGGCAGCGCGTGCGGGTCGGCATTGCTCACGTCTTCCGCGGCGAAGATCACCAGACGCCGGCAGATGAAGCGCGGGTCCTCGCCGCCTTCCAGCATCCGCGCCAGCCAGTACAGCGCCGCATCCGGGTCCGACCCGCGCAGCGACTTGATGAACGCGGAGATGATCTGGTGGTGCAGGTCCGCGTCGCGGTCGTAGCGCGGCCCTTGCGGCTGCGGCAGGCGGTCCAGCAGCTCCACGCTGATATGCGGCACCGCGGTCGGGTCCTGCGCCGCTTCGTGCAGCGCCAGCTCCGCGGCGGACTCCAGGCCGTTGAGCACGCGCCGCGCATCGCCGTCGGCCTGCAACGCCAGGCGCTGCAAGGCTTCGGGCGCCACCGTCAGCCCGAGACCGCCATAGCCGCGCGGATCCTCCAGGGCGCGCTGCAGCAGGCGCAGCAGCTCCGGCACCGCGAGCGGCTCCAGCACGATCAGCGCGCAGCGGCTGAGCAGCGCGGAACTCAAGGTAAACGATGGATTCTCTGTCGTCGCGCCGATCAGCACGACCGTCCCGGCCTCGACGTGCGGCAACAGCGCGTCCTGCTGCGTCTTGCCCCAGCGGTGGATCTCGTCGACGAACAGCACCGTCTGGCGGCCGCGCTGCTGCTGGCGCGCGGCGACCGTGACGACCTCGCGCAGCGCCGGCAGCCCATCCATCACCGCGGACATCGCGACGAACTCCGCGTCCGCGTGCCGCGCCACCAGCCGCGCCAGCGTCGTCTTGCCGGTGCCCGGCGGCCCCCACAGGATCAGCGAGCCGATGCGCCGCGTCTCCAGCGCCCGCCGCACGAAGCCTTCGGGCCCCAGCCACTGCGCCTGACCCACGACTTCATCGAGCGTTTGCGGGCGCATGCGCTCCGCCAGGGGAATCCGCGCGGACGTCCCTGGCGTGTCGAACAGTCCCGGTTCCTGACGCTGCTTCACGCCGCCGCGCGACGCTTGCGGCCGGTCCAGCCGTGGCGGATGGTCAGCACCGGGCAGCGCGCGTTCTTGATGACGTGCTCCGCGACGCTGCCCAGCAGGATGTTGCGCACGGTGTCGCTGCCGATCGTCGGAATCACGATGAGATCCGCACCGTTTTTGTCCGCGTAGCTCATCACGCCCGAGCCGGGCTTGTTGTCGACGATGACCTGCCAGAACGCCGGCACGCGCGTGACCGTGTGCGCGACCTCCGAGAGGTGCGCCTGCAACCGCGACTTGAGCTGGTAGTGGATGTCCTTGGGCAGCACGATCTCGCCTTCGGGCGTCTGCAGGGTCTGCTCGCCCTGCGGCTCGACGACGTGGACGAGCGACAGGCTCCCGCCGAACTCCGCCGCGACATCCTCGGCCGCGCGCACCGAATCGTTTGTCGCCCCGGAAAAGTCCACGGGATGCAGGATCTTGTCGAAGTTCTTCCAACCCGCGACGCCTTCGGAGAACTTCTCGTTGACCGTCAGCACCGGCACGTCCGTGTCGCGGATGATGCGCGCGGTCGTCGACCCCAGCACGCGGCCCGTGAACTCGTGGTGGCCCTGGATCGGGATGACGACGAGGTCGGTGCCGAGCTCCTGCAGGATGTCGACCGCGAGATCGAACGTCGAACCGACGCGCGTCATGATGTCGGCCTTGACGCCCAGCGCCGCCAGCTCCGCCTGGAACTCCTCGAGCTTGGGCATCGCGCGCGAGCGGTCCGCCTCGTCGATGATCTTGAGCAGCTGCGAGGCCTCGCCTTCCAGGTAGAACAGCTCCGAAGAGCCGCGAAACGCATGGAAGATCGTGACATCCGAGCCAAAGATGCTGGCGATGTGGGCGATCGGCTTGAATGCGAGGCGGGTGGTGTCGGACAGGTCGGTGAGCAGGAGGATGTGGTCGAACATGAGGCTCCGAATCCAGCGGGCGTGCGCGCCTTTTGCAGCGGCACGGTAGGCTGCGAGCGCCTTTGCGTCAAGCGGTGGGCGTCCCCAGGGACAGGCGCTGGAGCACAGCGCGCAAGTCACGGAGCGTGAACGGCTTGTGCAGCACTTCGGCGTGGTAGGTGCGCTGCAGCTCGCGCATGACGCCGGGGTCCTGCTCCCCGGTCATGAACACCAACGGAATCCCGCGGATGCGCGCACCGAGCCGCTCGATCAGCTCCGGCCCGCTCAGGAGCGGCATCGAGACATCGACGAACAGCGCGTCGACCGGCACCGTCTGGTCATCCAACCACGCAGCGACGCGGCCGGGAACGCCGAGATCGGCGACTTCGCACCCGCAAACCCGCAGCAGTTCTCGGGTCATGCCTCGCACGACGGCGTCGTCGTCGACGATGAGGATGCGGGACCGGGCTGGGCGCCGATCAAGCTCGGTCGCAAGGGGAGGGGTCGTGCTCATGCGCGCCTCGCTGGCCCGGCCGCGCGCGGGGATGCAAGGGACCACGCGGCTGTCCGCAAGCTACCGAAACGCGTTGCCCAGAGCGAGTCGGCGAGGCCCATGCCGTTGACAAGACGGCGCGCGGATTGCTACGGTCGCGCCACAGTTCTTCGCCGACAAAGGAGTTTCCGCATGAAGCCTTCGCACGCCATTTCCGCTTTGCTCCTCGCCCTCGTGGCCGCGCTGGCCATCGGCTGCTCCGCTGCGCCGGCCAAGCACAAGACCACGGTGCCCCCGACGCAGTCCGGTCCGATCGCGACGCCGCCCCCGGCTGGCTCGCCGATGTGCACCAACGACGCGCAGTGCGGCATGGGTCCCTGCGGACGCTGCGACAACGGCGCCTGCGTCCGCATCGAAGGCTGCTGCGCCGCCGACAACGATTGCCAGCCCGGCAGCCGCTGCCGCGCCGGCCGCTGCCGCTAGCCCCGCCCCCGGGTCGAACGCCGCTTCATCGCGCCGGTCGCGGACTCAAACCGCGGCCAGGGCTTGATTGCCGCGCTCCGGAGCCTACAATGCGCCCGGACTGACGAGTCTTCAGCCCGCGGCGCCCTGCAGAAGCCATGCGCGCGACGCCCCCGGACCACGGTCTCCCCCACGGTTTTTCTCATGAGGTTCCTTATGTTGCGTTTTCTTTCTTGTCCTGCGGCGCGAGTCGCGTCCGCCTTCTGGGCCGTTGCCGTCCTCGGTCTCACCAGCGTCGCTTGCGGTCCGACCTACCCGAACTGCGCCAATGACGATCACTGCAAGACCCACGGCGAGTACTGCGTGGACAGCAAGTGCGCGCAGTGCCGCGTCGACTCCCATTGCCCCGGCGCCGGCAGCGACGTCTGCGTGACCTGCGAGAAGGGCGCGTGCGGCCGCAAGGCGGACTGCTGCTCCTCCAAGCTCGATTGCGGCAACGGCAAGAAGTGCGCCGGCAACAAGTGCGTCGCCGAGTGCGCCGCCGACACCGACTGCGCGGCCGGCCAGGCCTGCGTGGCTGGCGCGTGCACCACGCCCGGCAGCGGCATGGAAGGCGCCGGCTGCAAGAAGGACGGCGACTGCGGTCCCGGCCTCAAGTGCAACGGCGGCAAGTGCGTCGACTCGAGCGGCATGTGCCGCCCGGCGCCGATCTACTTCGACTTCAACGAGTACACGCTCTCCAGCTCCTCGCAGGACGGCATCGCCGCCAGCTACAAGTGCATGAAGGAGAACAAGGCCACGACCGTCACCGTCGAAGGCCACTGCGACGAGCGCGGCACGGACGCGTACAACATGGAGCTCGGCAACCGCCGCGCCAAGGCCGTCAAGACCTACCTCAGCACGCTCGGCCCCAAGCTCAAGGTCAAGACGATGTCCTACGGCAAGACCAAGCCGGTCTGCAACGAAGACACCGAGTCCTGCTGGAGCCAGAACCGCCGCGCTGAGCTCAAGAGCGACAAGTGAACAAGATCCGCTACGTTCTGAACCGCTTCGGTCTGATCCGCTTCAGTCTGATCCGCTTCAGTCTGATCCGTTTCAGTCTGGGCGCGGCGCTGCTGCCGCTTTGCCTGGGCGGCTGCGTGGCCACGTCGGCGCAGGTGCAGAACGTCGAGGCGCGCGTCGCGGCGTTGGAGAAGACCAACGCCGGCGTGATGGCGGGTGCGTCCCAAGAGCAGAAGCGGCTCGAGAACCTGCGGGTGATGGTCGAGGAGTCCAGCGAGCAGCTGCGGCAGAGCGCGGCCAAGGCCGGCTCGAAGCTGACCGACTTCGACACGGCGCTGAACCGGGTGCGCGGCGAGCTGGAAGTCCTGGTGCGCCGGCTCGATGCGCTGGAGAAGGCCTCGGGCCTGAACCAGACGACGGCGTCGGAGCTGCGGGCGAGCCTGAACCGGCTCATCGCGGACCTGCGCGACCGGGCGGGCATCGCGATCCTCGCGCTGCCCAGCGATCTGCCGGCGGATGCGGATGGCTTCGCGAAGTTGGCGGAACAGCGCTATGCGGCTGGGGAAGTGCGCGTCGCCGCGGCGGTCGCCAACGAGTGCCAGAAGCGATTTGGCTCCACGGAAGCGGCGGGAAGCTGCGGTCTGGTGCTGGCGCGCATCGCCGTCGAGGAGCAGCGCTACGCCGACGCGACGAAGATCCTGCAGGCCGTGCACGACAGCCTGGGCGGCAAGCCGCTGCCGGTGGTCGGCCAGTCGCTGCTGGAGATCGCGCATGTGCTTGAGCTGCAAGGTAAATGCGCACGCGCCCTGGAAGTGCTCAAGTACCTGAAGACCGAGATGGCCAAGCTGCCGCAGGCCAAGGCCGCCAAGGACCTGATGGGCACGGCAGCGGCGCGCTGCAAGGAAGGCGTTGGTCTGCAAGGCAAACCTGCTGTGGATGCCGAGCCCAAGCCTGACGCCAAGCCCGAGGCAAAGCCGGCTGCCAAGACGCCCTGATGTCGGCAGTCCATCCCGGATCCTGGCAAGTCCTCGTCATCGGCGGCGGCCATGCCGGCTGCGAAGCGGCGCTCGCCAGCGCCCGCTGCGGCCTGACGACCCTGCTCCTGACCCAGAACGTCGACCGCATCGGCTGGATGAGCTGCAACCCGGCCATCGGCGGCGTGGGAAAGTCGCATCTTGTCCAGGAGATCGACGCGCTGGGCGGCGAGATGGCGCGGGCCACCGACCAGGCTGGCGTGCACTACAAGCTGCTCAACGCGTCGCGCGGGCCGGCTGTGCGCGCGCTGCGCGTGCAGTGCGACAAGCTGGCGTACGCGACGGCGCTGCGGCAGGTGCTGGAGGAACAGCCGAACCTGCTGATCAAACAGGCGGAGGTCGACTCGCTGTGGCTGGAGGCGGGCCAGCTGCGCGGCGTGCGGACGCGCGCCGGGCTGCGCTACGCGGCGCAAGCGGTGGTGCTGACAGCGGGCACGTTCCTGTCGGCGGTGTGCCACACCGGCCTGGCGCAGACGCCCGGTGGTCGGGCGGGCGATGGCGCGGCGCTGGGGCTGGGCGAGCAGCTGCGGGAACTCTGCGTTCGGACGTTGCGCCACAAAACCGGCACTTGCCCGCGCATCGATGGCCGCAGCGTCGACTTCGCGCGCCTGACGCTGGACCCAGGCATTGCGGACCCGCCGCCGATGGCGCGCGGCGGGCACCGGCCGCTGCTGCCGCAGATGATGTGCTTCACCGCCTACACGACGCCGGAGACGCACCGCCACATCCGCGAAAACCTCGACCGTTCGCCGCTCTACACGGGCATCATCCAAGGCCAGGGGCCGCGCTACTGTCCGAGCATCGAGGACAAGGTCGTGCGTTTCGCCCACCACGAGCGCCACGCGCTCAGCCTGGAGCGCGAAGGTTGGCAGACGCGCGAGATCTACCTCAGCGGCCTGTCGACCTCGCTGCCGGCGGACGTGCAGGTGGCGATGGTGCAGTCGATCGCCGGGCTGGAACAGGCGGAGATCGTGCGCTTTGGCTACGCGGTGGAGTATGACGCCATCGATGCGCGCGAGCTGGATCACGGACTTCAACTTCGCGCACTGCCTGGACTCTTCATGGCCGGGCAGGTCAATGGGACGAGCGGCTATGAGGAAGCGGCGGGCCAGGGGCTCATCGCCGGGCTGAACGCCGTGCGGCAGGTGCGCGGCGAGCCTGCGCTGCACCTGAGCCGCACCGAGAGCTATCTCGGCGTCATGGTGGATGATCTCGTGACGCTGGGCGCCGAGGAGCCTTACCGCATGTTCACCGCGCGCGCCGAGCATCGCCTGAGCCTGCGCGGCAGCAACGCGGACCTGCGCCTGACGCCGGTGGGCCGCCAGCTCGGCCTATGCAACGATGCGCAATGGCAGCGGTTTACCGCACGCCAGCAGCGGCTGGAGGCGGCGCGCGCCCTGCTGTGCGAGGTCGTGCTGCGGCCGACGCCGGCGACCAACGCGCGACTGGCGGAGTTGGGGAGCGAGCCGCTGGAACAACCGGTCACGCTCGAAGCGCTGCTGCGGCGGCCGGATCTGGCGTGGGAGACCGTCCAGGAATGGCTGCCGCAGCCGCTGGACCTCGACGGCGACGAC
>CAIXAA010000841.1 GCA_903917305.1 uncultured Myxococcales bacterium
GCGCGTTTTTGCGGGCGGATCCCGATGTCATCATGGTCGGCGAGATGCGCGACCACGAGACGGCGGCGACGGCGGTGGAGGCGTCGCTGACCGGGCACCTGGTGCTCTCGACGCTGCACACCAACAACGCGCCCGAGACGGTGACGCGCCTGCTGGACATGGGCATCGACCCGTTCAGCTTCGCGGATTCGCTGGAAGGCGTGCTGGCGCAGCGGCTTGCGCGGCGGCTGTGCGTGGCGTGCAAGACGAAGGGCGAGGCGAGTCCGGACGAGCGCAAGGAACTCGAGAACCTGTACGGCAAGGAGGCGCTGCACGCGCTGCTGGGACCGACGGCCGCCCATCCGTGGCTGCTCGGGCGGGCGAAAGGCTGCGAGAAGTGTGCGGGAACGGGCTACAAGGGCCGCATCGCGCTGCACGAGCTGCTGATCGCCAACGACCGCATCAAGCCCGCCGTGCAGCACAAGGCGCCGGTGGACGAGCTGCGCAAGCTGGCGCTCGAGGCTGGCATGGTGACGCTGGTGCAGGACGGCATCGAGAAGGTGCTGGCGGGCGACCTGGATTTGGCCCAGGTCCTGGCCGTCTGTTCGCGCTGAGCCCGGCAGATCCTCCTGCACGCTGGCGCGTCCAACCTGCGCCAGCCGGCTCGATGCCCGCAGGAGGAGACCAACGCCATGCGATTTTTCGCCTTTGTTCTGAGTACTTTTGCGCTGACCGGCTTTGCCGTGCCGCTCCTGGCGGCGGAGCCGGAGCCGCTGACCAGCCGCATCACCGCCGTCACGGTCTTCGCGGATCGCGCGCAGGTGACGCGGGTGGCCTCCGTAGATTTGCCTGCAGATCCAGCCCGCTTCATCGTGCAGAAGCTGCCGGGCTGGATCGATGCGGAGTCCGTGCGCGTGGCGCTGGACCCGCCGAGCGCCGGGCAGATCCTGGATGTCGGCGTGCAGACTGCATTTCTTGCGGAGGCCGCCGAGGAGGCGGTGCGCAAGGCGAACACCGCGCTGGCTGAAGTGACCGATGAAATCAACGGCCTGGCGGACGAGGAGCGCACACTGCAGGACGAGCTGCACCGCCTCGACGCCCTGCGCGGCATGTCGATGGACAAGGTGCCGCGCGAGATCGCGGTCGGCGACATCAAGGTGAAGAACCTTTCGGATACGATGGCTTACATCACCGAGACGGCGCGCGCCGACCGCAAGCAGATGCGCATCCTGAGCCGCAAGCGGCACGACCTGGAGCCTTTGCTGGCGCAGCGCCAGCGAGAGCTGGGCGAAGTCCAAGTGCGCGCCCAGCTTCAACAAACCGCGATCGTTATCGAGCTGCGCGGGACGGGCAAGGCGCAGCTGCGCGTCGCCTACCTGACGCCGGGCGCGGCGTGGGAGCCGGTCGGGAGTTGCGCGTGTCCAAGGCGGGCACCAGCGTGTCGGTGCAGCAATACGCGTCGGTGGTGCAGACAACGGGCGAAGATTGGTCAGGCGCGACGCTGGCTTTCTCGACGCAGCGGCCCGATGACGTGCTGGACGTGCCGCGCGCGCACGGCCTGATGCTGGACCGCAGCGGCGCGGGGCTGGGCGATGTCATTGGCCGCATGGGGGAATCCTTCAGCCGGGCGCAGACGCTCTACGCGGAGCAGAACGCGGCGGTCGCCAAGAACAAGCACAACTGGACCGAGTCGCTGTCCCGGCAGAATGACGTGCAGAATCGGGCGGTCGAGAGCTTCGCCCGGCTGAGCGTTCGCGGCACGACGGCGCATTTCACCGCGCAGGCGGACAAGACCGTGCGCAGTGACGGCAAGTCGGTGCGTGTGCCGATTGCGCTTGGGGAATTCGCGGCCAAGACACGCATCGTGGCGGTGCCGGAAGTGTCGCTCAATGCGGTGCGCGTCGCCGATCTCGTCAATGCCGGGACGGCGCCGATTCTCCCGCAGCGCGTCGCGCTCTTCACCGACGGTGCGTTCGTCGGCGCGAGCGAGCTGGGATTCGCGGCACCTGGTGAGGCGTTCTCCGTGTTTCTCGGCGTGCACGACCGGGTCAAGCTCGAGCGCACGCTGGACAAGAAGACCAGCGTGCTGCACCGCAGCGGCAAGCGCACGGAAATGCAGCTGTCCTTCCTGGTGACGGCGGAGAACCTGAGCAACGAAGCGGTGACGGTCGACCTCTCCGAGCGCATCCCGGTGGCGCAGACCGAGGAGATCGAGGTCGACGACATCGAGACGCCGCACAAGGTCAAGCCGGACGGGCAAGGCGTCGTGCGCTGGACCGAGACGCTGGCGCCGCACCAGAAGGTCGCGTTCCGCATCCACTATACCCTGCAATATCCCTCGGATTTCGTGACGCGGCGGCGCGCGGAGGAGGAGCAGGCACCGCGCGGTCCAGCCGCTTCCCCGGCGCCCGCGCGGCAGAAGCTGTACGACCAGATCGACATGCTGGAGAAGAGCCTGTAGCGGTCAGGAGCCGAATTCGAACACGTACGCTTCGAGCCCAGCCCCGCGAATTCGCAGCGTGATCAGGTGCTCGCCGTACGGGCCGCGCCACAGGTCGTAGAGGTCATGCGTCTGCACCGGGAAGGTACCGGTGGGCGCGCCATCCACCTCCACGTCGACCACCGGCACCTTGGCGCCCGGCACCTGACCGAGCACGAGGCTGATCTCGCTGCCGGTAAAGCGCATTTGCACCATGCCCTGCTCGCCGCGCAGCACCTGCCGCTCCCCGTCCTGCATCTGCCAGCGACCATCGAGCGCGAAGGCGTGCAACGGCAGGTCGCGCGGCAGCCGGTAGGTGATCACCTCATCCGTCAATGGTTCCGGACGGTTCTGGAATGCGTCGCCGCTCTCCGCCCCGAGCCGGGTGCGCGGCGACTGCGGCAGCGCGTACACCGGCGTCTCCACCAGGGGCGGCTTCGGGAACGGCGCCCGGACGCCGGCTTCGCGCAGCAGCGCGCGAATCGCCAGGTCGGTGTCGGCATAGCCGCCCTCGCCCACGTGCATGTAGCGGATGCTGCCGTCGGCATCGATCAGGAACAGCACGGGCCAGAACAGGTTTTCGAACGCGAGCCACGCATGCAAGTCATTGTCCTGCCCAACCGGATAGGTGAGCCCCTGGACGCGAATGGCGCGCGCCACGTTGTCGCGCTCCTTCTCGAACAGGAACTCCGGCGTGTGGATGCCGATGACGACAAACGGCAAGTAGCGGTACTCCTGCCAGTAGCCGTTGATGTAGGGCAGCGTGCGGATGCTGTTGACGTTGCTGTACGACCAGAAGTCCACCAGCACGACCTTGCCGCGCTGGTCCGACAGGCGCAGCGGCGCGCTGTTGTGCCAGGGACCGACGCCGGAGAGCTCCGGCGCTTGCGACAGGACCGGCAGCTCCGGCAGGTCCGCGCTGGCCACCGCCAGGATGCGCGGCTGCGGTTTTGCCGGATCGGGCATCGGCGTCGACGGAAGCGCGGCATTCGCGGGCGCCGCCGGCAGCGTTCGCACCGCCATCGCCGACGCATAGGCGCGCGGCTGCGACACTTTTCCCTCCACCGAGCCATCGGCGAAGCTCACGCCCACATCGCCGTAGCCGAAGTGCTCGGACAGCCAGGCCTCCGCGGGCACGAAGCCGTCCAGCTCCACGACCAGCCCCAGGAGGCCAAGCGTCACGCCCAGCAGCGTCAGCGC
>CAIXAA010000842.1 GCA_903917305.1 uncultured Myxococcales bacterium
CGTTGCCTTGGTGCAGCAGGCGGGCCTGCCGTTCTTCGCCGCGGCGGACGTCGGGCGCGCGCTGTGGATCCGCTTCGTGCAGTGGCCCTGGGAGCGCGCCAGGATGCGCGCCGCGCCCAGTGAACGCCGCCAGCAGATTGAACAATTCGCTGTGCGCAACGGTCACGCCCTCGAAGCCACGACCATCCGCGACGACGCCGGATTTGCCGCCCAGCCCCGCGCGCGCCAGGCCCGCGAGATGTTCGAGGCCCTGCGCAAGGACAACGTGCGCACGCTGGTGCTCGTGCTGCCCTACGGCAACCCGGACCTCTTGCGCCGCACGCACTCCACGCGCGCCCTGACCCAGCGCGACACGCTGATCGAGCGGATGCGCACCTGGTTGGAGCGCCAAGGCATCGCCTACATCGACTTCAACACGCCGCAAGAGCTGGCACATTTTCCGGACGCGGTGTGGGATGACCACTGCCACCTGAAATCGCCGGTCGCCGTCGCCTACATCGCGGGCCGCATCGATGGCGCCTTGCGCCACCGCGCAGTTTCCGCGCACGCCCTCGCCTTGCGCACGGACTTGGGGCAATGATCGCTAATATCGCAGACTTCTTCTATACTTGTGCCAACCGTGCGCCGGACCACGAAGCGCTGGCATGGCGCGACGGCGCGCTGTCCTACGGGCAATTGCGCGACCGGATCGAGTCGCTGCGCACAGGGCTTGGCGCGGCCGGCGAGCCGTTCGTCGGTGTGCTGGCGCACCGCAGCCCGCTGGCGCTGGCCGCCGTCCTCGCCATCCTCGCGGAAGGCCAGGCGTATGTACCCATGAATCCTGCGTTTCCCGCGACGCGCAACCGCCACATCGTCGACAAGACCGGCCTGCAGACGCTCATCGTCGGCGAGGAGTGTGCGGAGACGCTGGCGGCGCTGCTGGCCCTGGGCACGCAGCCCAGGCGCCTGCTGGTCCTGGGCGAAGCGCCGCGCGTGCGG
The DNA here is from genome assembly GCA_903917305.1 of uncultured Myxococcales bacterium. Lineage (GTDB taxonomy): Bacteria > Myxococcota_A > UBA9042 > UBA9042 > UBA9042 > CAIXAA01. The sequence continues at coordinate 979 of CAIXAA010000842.1, forward strand.
GCCGTGGCGCAAGAGCACGGGCTGGCGCACGCGGTCGTGCAGGCGGACCTCCGCGCCGATCTGCCGCCGACGCCGACGCGCCTGCCGGCAGAGGACAACAGCGCCTACGTCCTGTTCACCTCGGGCAGCACCGGCACGCCCAAGGGCGTCCGCGTCCGCCACGACAACGTGCGCTCCTACGTCGCCTCGTTTCTCGCGACCTACCCGATCCATCCGGAGGATCGCCTGTCGCAGACCTTCGATCTGACGTTCGATGTCAGCGTGCACGACCAGTTCGTGGCGTGGGCGGCGGGCGCGACGCTGGTGCTGTTCGCCCAGGAGCACCTGGCCTCGCCGCTGCCGTGGGCCGCTGCGCAGCGCCTGACGGTGTGGTTCTCCGTGCCGTCGATCGCCGCGCTGCTCGAGTCCAGCCGCAAGGTCGTCCCGGGCGCGCTGCCCGGCCTGCGCCTGAGCCTCTTTGCCGGCGAGAAGCTCACTTGGAAGACCGCGGAATTGTGGAAGCGCATCGCGCCGAACACCCGCGTCGCCAACCTCTACGGTCCGACCGAGGCGACCATCGCCTTCACGCATTTCGAGATGCCCGCCGACTTCGGCGAGGCGGACGCGTACCAGGGCGGCATTCCGATTGGCCGCGCCTTTCCCGGACAACGCACGGAAATCAGGGATATGGATGACGTGCCCTGCGCGACGGGCACGCTCGGCGGCCTGTGGCTGGCCGGCGACCAGGTCACGCCCGGCTACCTGGGCGACCCCGCGCAGACCGCGGAGCGCTTCGTCGACCGCGGTGGCGTGCGCTGGTACCGGACGGGCGATCTCGCCATCGAAGATGCCGCGGGCCTCATCCACTACGTGGGTCGTGAGGATTCGCAAGTCAAGATCATGGGGTATCGCATCGAGCTCGGCGAGGTCGAGCACGCGGCGCTGCTGTGCTCGGGCGCGACTTTTGCGATCGCGGGTGTGGCGCCGCTGCGCGGTGGCGTGGACGAGATCTACTGCGTGCTGCCCAAGGGCCTTGCGCAGCGCAAGAAAGAGCTCAAGTTGTCCCTGCGCGAGCGGCTGCCGGGCTTCATGGTGCCGCGCCACCTGCTGTTCACCGATGACATTCCGCTCAATGCCAGCGGCAAGATGGACCGCGCGGTGCTGCGGGCGCGCATCCTGGCCGAAGCGGCGGGCTAGCGCGCCTCACTGCTGACACGGCAACAGCGGCAGGTCGCACGGCGGCCCGGGACCGACCGGCACGATCGTGGTCTGCGCGCTCAGCTTGTGGCCGGCCGAATCCTCCAGCGTACCAAGCAACTGCGTCATCGTTCCCGTCACGGCGTCCGGCAACGGCAGGATGCAATAGGCACCGCCGCAGATCTCGCCCCAGCCATCGTGCGCCACCAGCCCGGCGTGCGAGCGCGCCTGGCCGCACAGGGGCTCGCTGGCGCCGGGCTTCTGCAGCGTCAGCATGTACTTCACCGACCCCGGCGCGAGGTTGCGGGCGCGCAGCGACAGCACGACCATCTGTGCACCTTGCGGTCCGCGGCACATCGGCACGCTGGCGCCGGGCGTCACGGCCTGGAACGCGCTGTAGCCGACGCCGACCTCCAGCTCCGGATCGGGCGCAGCGGTGCCGCAAGCGGTGCACAGCAGCGCGATGGCGATGGCGGCTCGGTGCAGGCAGGGCAAGCGCAGGCTCCTGGCGCGGCGGCTGGGCGCAGTGGACGCGATCTGGATACCCGATGCGGTCTTGCGTGCGCAACTGCCGACGCGTACCGGGCGGCGCAGTCTCGCAAACCTTCTCGGGTTGCCGCTGCCTTGCCGGCAGCGTAGCCTTGCCTGCGCCCTGCGGTTTCCGGGGCCGCCGGGTGCGATGACCGATTCGCTCGACCAGCTTGCCCCCGCCACCGACGCGCTCATCGCGGTGCTGTACCTCGTGCTGCCGGCGCTGGCCGGGCACGGCCTGGGGCTCGTCGTGCAAAGGCCGCTGCGCCGCTTGCCGCTCGCGGCGATCGCGATCGCCATGCCGCTCCTGGCGCTGCTGGCCTGGCAGCTGGCGCGGCTGGGGCTGTGGGATGCGCTGGCGATGGCCGGCGCCGCCACGCTCGGGCTGCTGCTGGCGCGCATCGACCTGGCGGCGCGCCCGGTGCGGCTGCGGCTGCTGCTGGTGCTGCTGGCGACGCTGGCGGGCCTCTGCACGGCCGAAGCGCTGGTGCGCCTGCTGCTGCCGACGTTGAACGGCGGCTACGACCGGCAGGTGCTGGCGATCGCCCTGCCGCGCATCGACAAGGAGCACATCGGCCAGATCCGCACGCCCTTGAGCGGCGAGGTGATGCTGTCGCAGTGCTGCATGCTCTACCCGGGCAATTGTCATGGCGAATTCGACGGTCGCACGCAGCGCACGCCGCCGGCGACCCGCGTTGTGCTGCACCTGGGCGATTCGCTGACCGAAGGTTTCGGGCTCGACCCGCAGCGCGGCGAGCGGCCCTTTGCCGCGGTGCTCGAGGACGCCACCCCCGGCGTGGCGCAGATCAACGCCGGTCAATCGGCCACCGCGCCGGACTTCCACCTCGCCGTCGCGCGCCATTGGCTGCCCAAGCTGCCGGTGCGCCTGGTCGTGCTGCACCTGTTTGCCGGCAACGACGTCGACGGCATGGGCTCGGCCTTCGATTGCTGCGCGGGCCAGCCGCTGTTCGACGCCACGCTGCGGGAGCGCTGCCCGCAGCCGCGCTGGCAGCCGGGCTACGGCGAGTCGCTGCGCTGGTTCCTCGCCCACAGCCCGCCGCCGAGCCTGGTGCGCGCCCTGACGCCGGTCTCGGTGCTGGCGCGCTATTGGGTGGTGCGGCAGGAGGATCTGCGCCGCTGGCTGGAGCCGGGTCGCGAGCCGCCATCCAAGAACGAGGAGCGCGAGCTGGCGCAGCTGCCCGCCCCGGACCTGCAGCGGCAGTGGCGCGCGCTGCAAGGCGTGCTGCAGAGCCTGGCCGCGGATCTGCGGGCGCGCCAGATTCCGCTGCTGGTGTCCGTGATTCCGGCGCGCACGGCGCTGGAGAAGCCGCAGCCGCACGCCACGGAAGGCTGGCGCATCCGGCAGCAGATGTTGGATCTGTGCCAGCGCCTGGGCATCCGCGCGCTGGATCCGGGGCCGGCGATCGAGGCTTGGGCGCACAAGGATGGCTTTGACGCGGTGTTTCTACCCGGCCACGACGTGCACTTCAGCGCGCAGGGGCACCGGCACTACGCCGCCTGGCTCATGGCGCAGGTGGGGCCGGAGCTGGCGCTGCAGGTGCCGGCAGCAGGCGCGCATAACCAAACGCCGCCTCGCCAATCAGGCGAGCCATGAGCTTGCCGTCCGCGCCGTAGACATCGAGCACCGGCAGGCCGGAGGCATCGGGCAGCAGCCGCTCCCAAGTCGGCTTGTCCCAGTCGGTCGCGTCGACGCGGCGCAGCGCAAGGTCGGGCCGCGCCTGCACAAGTGCTTCAAGCTCCACGCCCAGCTTCTGGCACGGGCCGCACCACGTCGCCCAGTAGTCGACCAGCGTGACCTGGCCCGGGGCCAGCAGCGCGCGGATCTCCGGTTGCGCGGGCGGCTCGCCGACCTGCGCCGGCTGCAGCTGCGCGGCCGGCGGCTTGCGCGTGCCGCCGATCTGGAACTGCCCGGAAATGCCCACGAAGTAGGACGTGTCCATCACCGGTTGCGTGCCGCGAACGTCGCGGAAGACCGGAATGCGCACCGAGCCGATGGCGGACAGGTTGTCGTTCAGGCCGATCATCAGCGTGGGCAGCAGGTTGACGTAGGTGCCGCCGCTCGATGCGAACTCCTCGCGCACGGCGTTGACGTTGATCAGCGTGCTGGCCTCGCGGCGCAGCAGGTCGGCGTTGGCGGCTAGCATCACGCGCTGCGGCACCCACGAGATCTTTGGCAGATCATAGGAGTAGCGCAAGCCGACGTTGCCGCGGTACTCGTTGCCCCATTGCAGGTGCGCAGGGTCGGGGGTCTCGCTGAGCGCGCTGCGCAGGCCGGCCAAGGCGTAATAGCTGAATCCAATGGGTAAATCTCCCATCACTTCCAGCTCGCCGATGGCCCACCAGGCGCCGCGGCCGATCGACAGGTCGGTGGTCGTGTTCTCCGTGTACGTGCCGGTCGGGGCGGCCATGCCGGCGCTGATCACGACGCGCGGCCAGTTGCGCAGGCCGAAGGCGGCCATCAGGTCCTGGCGCACGCGCACTTCCAGATCGCCCAGGCCCTTGGCGCGAATCGGCGCCTTGAACTTGGCGTCGGTCTGCCAGTCGTCGTAATGCAGCGCCGCATAAGGCAAAAGCACCGCCAGCCCGGTGCCGAACGGCGCATCGATGCCGGCGGACAGCAGCCCGACCTGCAGCGTCATGCGCTGGTTCAGGTGGTTGTCCGCCTGGCGCGTTCCTTGGTAGACGTTGTTGGCGGAGGCGGAGAAATACGACAAGCCTGCGCGCACCCGGTAGGCATCCGCGGCGGCGCCGGTCAAGCTGGCTGAGATGTCACTGTCTCCCACCGGGAGCGTCGGGCTGCTTCAAGTCGCGCACTGGGCGAACGCTTCGCCGCTGGCGAGGCTGGCGAGGACGAGTGCGGCAACCGTGACAGCCACCGAAACGGTCTTGGACATGCAGGCTCTCTTCTTACGGGTAGTACTTCTTCAAGTAGTACTGCAGCGTGGGCGTCCAGCCACCGGGCGGCGCGCCGTTGAACTTCTTGTAGACCTGCCGCGTCTTGGCGTCGATCACGATGTTGAGCGGGATGCCGCCATTGGGGTCGGAGTTCCAGGAGTTCGCAATGCCGGTCAGGTCGATGCCGCTCGCGCCCGCGGCCTTGAGCTGCGTGACCCACGTCTTGCTGAACGCCAGCGTCGGCGGCACGCCGTGATCCGGACCCTCCATCAACACCTGGAAGATCATGACCTTGTAGTTCGCGGCTTCCATCGTCGCCTTGAAGGTCGTCGTCTCTTCCTGGCACGGGCCGCACCAGCCGGCCGAGACCGTCACGGCGATGAGATCGCGATCGGCGAAGTCCGACAGGTGGATGAGGTGCGGATCCTCGTCGGCGAGCGAGACGTTGTCGTTGGTGTCGACGTAGCCGATCATGGCGAAATCGTCCATGATGTCGCCTTCGTTCATCGTCGGGGTGATCTTCGAGACGCACATCGGCGGCGTCGTGGCGTCCGGCGACTTCGGCACGCACTCCTTGGGCTTGGTCGCGTCGGAGGAGACCTGCGTGCAGGTGTAGCCCGTGCCGCAGTCGGCGTCCGCGGTGCAGTCCTTGGCGCAGAAGCTCTCCAGCGTGGAGGGAACCGTGAGGCATTGGCCGGCGTTGCACGCCTTGTCGGAGCAGGGCTGGCACAAGTCGCCCGTGCCCGCGCAGGTGCCGGCGCGGTGGACGCACATCGGCAGGCCATCGACGGTCTGGCAATCGGCGTAGCGCGGGCACTCCGTGCTGCCGAAATTGCACAGCTTGGAGCAGAACCTGCCCTTGCCCATGTTGGCGCAGACCGAGCCGGCGCCGCACTCCTCGTCGGACGTGCACTCCGTGCAGAACTTGCGCAGCTGGCACCAGCTCGTGCCGTCGCTCTGCGGCAGGCAGGCCATGCTGGGCGGGCAGTCGAGGTCCGCCTTGCACGCGACCGAGCACTCGGCGCCGGGCGATTCCGGGTTGCCGACGCACTTCTGGCCGTCCGCGCAGGGGCTGCCGGCGACGGTGCAATCCGTGCCGACGCCGTCCGGGTAGCTGCGCGCGTGGCAGAACAAGCGCTTGCCGTCGTCCGAGGCGCAGTCGTTGCCGGCGCCGCAGTCCGCGCTCTTCTTGCACGGCGCCGCGCACTTGCCCTGGAAGCACAGGCCGTCGGTGCACTGGGGGTTGCCCGCGCAGGCCTCGCCGACCGCGCCGGCCTTGGCCGCGACGTCGGCTTCGGAGGTGTCGCCACCGCCGGCGTCCTTCTTGACCGTCCCTTGATCAATGATCGCGGCGCCTTTCTTGGTGGCCGAAGCACCGCTGGAATTGCCGCATGCAGCAACGCCGAACGCGCAGGAGGCCAGGGCGGCCAGGAGGAGCACAGAGCGCATGGGAAACCTCGGTCGTCATTGGGCGACAGGAGCGCTGTCGGTTCTTGGGTCGGTCCTGGGGGCTGTCTGGCCGCGGCGACGCAGGCGCGCAGCGGGAGGGAGACAGCGTATCCGCTGATCGGACGGCGCGCAAGGTGAAAAAACGACGGGGAATCAATACCCAAGACCAGCACCTGCCGCGCCGTCCCCAACGCCCCTTGCGCGTGGCGCTGCGCGGCCTAGCTTGTTCGCGCCAACAGGAGGTTCACCGTGTCCGATCGCCCCGTTCTCCCCGCCGACCACGTCGCGCAGCCCGCCCAAGAGGCCATCGCCAACTTCCACGCCGATGTCGTGCGCGAGGTGTCCGCAGCGGTGCAGCGCCACCCCGTCGTCGTCGTCGGCATGGCGCAGAATCCGTTCTGCAAGAAGGCGCGCAAGTCCCTGGACGCGGCCGGCGTCGCGTACCAGTACCTCGAGTACGGCAGCTACATGTCCAAGTGGAAGCAGCGCCTCGCGATCAAGCTGTGGAGCGGCTGGCCCACCTTCCCGCAGGTCTTCGTGCGCGGCACGCTGGTCGGCGGCGCGCTGGATCTGAACCGGGCGCTCGAAGATGGCTCGCTCAAGCAGCGGCTCGGGTCAGAAGCGAAGTAACGGCCGCGTGCTCGCCTCCTGGCCGTCCGGCAGCTCGCGCGCCCGCTGCGGCTGGCCGTCCTCCAGCACGCTTTCGGCCCACTCGAGCGCCGCGCGCCACACCGCGTCGTCCGCTTCGTTCGCGCCGTGCCGCGCCGCGTCCTGCACCACGCTGGCCCAGGCACGCCGCGCCTCGGGCGAGCGATACCCGTGAAAATCCAGACCGATCGCGATGATGCGCACGGATGCCGCCGAGAAGGCGCGCGCATCCGGCTGCCCTCCCTGCGACAGGATCCAGCCCACGGCCGCGTCCGGCGGCGCCGCCAGCGAAAGGCCCCATTGCCGCAGGAGTTGCGCCGCGTCGTCGTCCGCATCCGTCGCCAGCGGCGGCCGCAGCGAGCCGCGCAGCACGATGTGGTGCCCCGTCTGCCGCGTCGCGCCCGCCTCGTCCGGCTGCCAGGCCAGCTTCGCGCCGACGAAACCGACGACCCACTCGGCATCGTCCGCGGGCGCCAGCCGCTCCAGCGCGGCCAGGGCGAGCGCCAGCGTCGGCGCTGACGTCGGCGGCGTTGGCCAGCGCTCCACGGCCCGCAGCTCGAAGCGCGCCCCGAACTGCCGCTGCGTCAGCACCGAGGCCTGCGCGAACAGCGTGCGAATGCGGTGCTGCCACTGGCGGTTCTGCTCGCGGTAGGCCTCGTCGGCGAAGACGCGCACGCGCATCGTGCGGGTGTGCTCCAGCAGCGGCGGCGGCAGCGTGGCGCCAGGAATCCGCTCTGGATCCAACGTGTGGGCGAAGTACTCGCGCTCGCGCGGCGGCGGCCACCGCACGGCGCAGGCGGCGACGAGGCACAGCGCGAGGCACAGCGCGAGGCAGAGACCGGCCGTCGCGGGCCTCGAGACACGGATCGCTGGTCGCTTCGTAGGCATGGGCTTGCCCACACGTTGGCAAGGCCAGCTGCCGGTGCGCAATTGGCCGCTGCCGCGCCCGGCGCAGCACCTTGGAAACTCGCGCGCGCGGCCCATCGCCCGGCCGCTGCGCGGCGGTTGTCAGGAAATGGCTATGATTTCAATGGTTCGCGCGCTGCCGCCGATCTGCACGCGCACGCTGTCGCCCGCTGCCTTGCCCAGCAGTGCCTGGCCCAGCGGCGCAGCGGTGCCGACCACCTGCACCTCGGCGCCATCGACCAGCAGCCGCTCGCCCACGCGCATCGGCAGCAGGAAGTACAGCAGCGGCGGCCCGTCCGCGACCGCCTCGATCAGCGCGCCCGGCTGCACCGTCTGCGCAAGTGCCTGCGGCAGCTGGTAGAAGTGAAGCGCCGTCAGCAGTTGGCGCAGCTCGGCGATGCGCGCGTTCTGCCCGGCGGTCAGGTAGCTCTGCTCCAAGGCGCGCGTGTCGTACTTGTCTTCGGCGCGAGATTCCTCATGCGTGGCGCCGGCGTACGCATCGGCGGCGGCTTCCTGGGCGGCGCGCAGGCGGTGCTCCAGCTCCCCGCAGAGGATCTCGAGGATGCGCGTCTTGTGCGGCGGCGCGGCCATGCGGGCTCCCGGCGCGCGACAGGCGCCCTGTGCCACGGTAGCCGCCGGCCGGCGCGTGTCAACCCGCGCCGCCAAGAGGACTACGCCGGCTTCTCCAGCGTGCCGTCCGGCCGCCGCGCAAACCGCTCGGGCTGTGCGCCGTGCACCGGCCCCAGGCCCGGCCACGGCCAGCCGCCAAAGCCGGTGCGGCGAAAGTCCTCGAACGTCTGCTGCAATTCCTGCCGCGTGTTCATCACGAACGGCCCGTACTGCGCCACCGGCTCGCCGATCGGCCGGCCTTGCAGCACCAGCACCTCGCTCTCCTCGGCGCCCGCCACCAGCACCGTCGGCGCGTCCGCCTGGACGACGACCAGGCTGTTCTTCGGCACCGCCCGCGTCCCCACCGTCAGGCCGCTGCCGCGAAAGAAGTAGAGATTGCGATTGCTTCCCGTCTGCGCCGGCGGGAGCGTCCACGTCGCGCCGGCCGCCAGCTTCACCGTCCAGATCGCCACGTCGGAGTCGGGGCGCGCCGCCCAGGAGTGCGGCGGCGGCTCCGGCGGCGTCCTTCCGTGCAAAGTGCCAGCAATCGTCGCCACATGCACCGCGCGCCCCGCCGCGTCCCGCAGGTCGTGCCGCGGAATCGTTCCCGCCCACAGCATGCTGAAATGCGCCGCGACCATCTTGTCCCTGGCCGGCAGGTTCAGCCAGATCTGGAACAGTTCACATGGGTTGTCCGTGTCCTGGTTGAGCAGCGGAAACATCTCCGCGTGCTGGATGCCGCCGCCGGCCGTCAGCCATTGCACGTCGCCCTGGCCGTAGCGCGCCGCCGCGCCCAGAGAATCGGAATGATCCAGCAGGCCTTTGCGCACCACCGTCACCGTCTCGAAGCCGCGGTGCGGATGCTGCGGGAACCCGGGCACGACGTCGCCGTGGTACATGCTCCAGCCGCTCAAACCACTGAAATCAGCGCCGATGTTGCGTCCAGCCAGCGCCGCCTCGCCCGGGCCGAACTGCGCGTTGCCGGCCGGGTAGGCGTCGTCGTGGTGCATGCAGAACAGGAACGGATCCATGGTCTGCCACGGCGTGCGCAGCGGTTCGACGCGCAGCACGGTGTCCAGCACCGGCGCCTGCGCCGTCATCGAAGTCTGGGTTTTCATGGGAGTCTCCTTGGCTGCCGCCTTCCCTTGCGCGCCCGCCCGCGGCGTGCACGCCAGCGCGGTCGCCGCCACAGCCAACTGTTGCAGTTGTTCCAAAGCCTTGCGGCGCGTCACCACCTTCATGGCAAGCCTCTGCATCGCGATCGCGCGACGGGTGGCATCAGGATAGCACGGGCGATTGGGCGCGCAGCGGCCGACAATGCGGCTAGTCGTGCATAGACTGTTTCTCTGGCGGGACAATCTCGGGCGCCGCGTCCCCCGCCCGCGCCACATTCCCTGCGCCGGCGCGCAGCTGTTCGCGCCGCAGCTGCATCGCCGCATCGACCAGCGCCGGCAGCAGCGCAGCCACGTCGTCCTCGGCAACATCGGGCATCTCCTCTGGATCTTCCGGCAGCCCGTGCGTCGCCGCCTCGCTGACCAGGGCCAGCAGGGCCATGACCGCCGCCCGCGTGCGCTCCCCGACTTGCTGCAACGTCCAGACGATCCGCGACACTTCCTGCGGCGTGTAGCCCGCCTGCACCGGCAGCCCCGCCGCCGCGACCGCCTCGTCCAGCAGCACCGCCGCCGAGTGGTGGTCGTAGCGCGCCTGCAGCGCCAGGAGCAGCCGGTCCCGTTCGATCGTTTGCATGTTCAGGACTTGCCTCGCCCGCTGCGCTGTCGCGGACCAGAGCGTGGATCGATCCTTGACAACCCGTCAAGTCTCGCTTAGCTTGACACCCTGTCAGGCATTCCCCTGCCGAGGTTGCGCACCGCCATGGCCCGTCCCGTCGACCACGCCCGCCGCGCCGATCTCGCCTTGCGCGCGCTCGCCTTCGTGCGCAGCCAGGGCATGCGCCGCGTGACCATGAGCGAGCTCGCCGCCGCGCTGGAGATGGGTCGCCCGGCCCTCTACTGGTATTTCAAGAACCTGGGCGAAGTGTTCGAGGCCGTGCTGGCCGTGATCCTCGAGCGCCAGCGCGACTTTCTCGTCGCGCGCATGGCCGGCAGCGAGGACCCGTTGGCGCTGGTCGAGGCCTGGCTGCGCGGCGTGTGCGCCTTCTACGCCGAGGATCCGCAGCTGCTGCCGGTGCTCATCCAGCTGTGGGCGCTGGGCGAGCCGTCGCATCCCCAAAAAGTGCTGGAGACGACGCGTGATTATGCCATCGAGCTGCAGAACGCCGCGCACGTCCTGCTCAGCGAGGCGATCTCGGCCGGGCAGGTGGCGCCGTGCGACATCCAGAGCCTGGTGGAGCTGTGCGCGGCCACGCTGGATGGCCTGTTGATTCAGCAGGTTCGCCAGGGCACCGATCCGCTGCCCGCCCTCGATCTCTTCTGCCGGCGCGTGCTCGATCCGCTGCGCCTGCCTTTGCCCAAGGAACCGTCATGACGATTCAACCGCTTGCCATCTTTCGTCTTTCCGGCACGGAGCAGGAGATGGGCCGCCAGCACGGCGAGCTGCAGCGCCAGCTTGGCGGCCACGAGGCGGTGCTGGACTACTACCCGCAGATGCCGATCTGCATGCTCAAGGGCAGCCAGCCGGCGGGTCCGCTGCGCACGCTGCCGGACCTGATTGCGCCGGCGATCGACGCCTTGACGCGCCGCCTGCACGCCGATCGCAGCGTCCTGCAGCGCCAGCGCAGCGAGGCGTTCATGCGCGCCATGGGGCTGCCGCTGGGTCACGCGCGCCACGGGCTGGCGATGGACGTGTTCCAGAACCTCGTGGGCGTGGCGGGGCGCATCCGCGTCGTGCCGGAGGCGCGCGCGCTGGCGGCGCAGGCGATCGCGGCCTGTTCTTCCCTGGTTGTCTGGGACAAGGCGGCGCACGGCGCGGCGCTGCTGCACGCCCGCAACTTCGACTTCCCCGGCAATGGCATCTGGGACGCGGTGCCGACGGTGATCCTGTGCACGCCAACCCAGGGCATGCGCTACGGTTATACCAGCACGCGCGGCAATGACGCGCCGGTCGTCAGCCTGTGGAACGAAGCCGGCCTGTGCCTGACGACGCACACGCGCCTGCACCAGCACATCCGCTTTGGCGGCGCGGCGGTGGCGGATCTGTGCCACGAGATCATCCGCAGCGCCAAGACGCTGGCCGAGGCGGAGGCGGTGGTGCGCCAGCGGCCGGTGGCGTCGACGTGGGGACTGCTGGTGTCGTCGGTCCGCGAAAACAAAGCGATCCTGATCGAGACGACGGCGCGCGGCGTGGCGGTGACGCGGCCGGACGTGCCCTACCAGGCGTGCACGAACCACTACCTCGCGGCGCACCTGCGCCCGGGCGAGCTGGCGCCGAACTCCGGGTACACCGCGCACTCGCACGGCCGGCTGCTGCGGCTGGAGCGTGCGGTGCATGAAGCGAAAGATGGCCTGAGCGCACAGGATTTGCAGGCGTTGCTCGGCGATCACGAAGACGGCGAAGTGGCCGGGCTGGAGCGTGGCGCCGGCGGCGTCCTGGCGCAGCCGACCGGCGTGCACAGCATCGTGATGGATCCGGGGGCGCAGCGCTGCTTTGTGTCGACCGGCGCGGCGCCGACGGGCAAGGGCAGCTACGCCGAAGTGCCGTGGGCCTGGTCGCGCGAGCCGGGCGTGGAGGTGCTGGATCCGTCGCGGTCGAGCACGCCGCCGCGCAAGGCAAGCCGCTTCGATGCTGGGCAAGGTGCCGCAGGTTATCAGCATTTCTTCCGGGCCGTGCAACTCGAGTGCCACGGCGCGGAGCCGGCCGCCACCGCTGTGCACATCGCCCGCGCCGCCGCGGCGGACCCGCAGGAGCCGACCTGGCAGCTCCTTCACGCGGGGTTCGCCTTGCGCTCTGGCGACTTGGACGAGGCGGCGACGGCGCTGGACGCCGGCCTGGCGCTGGAGCGCTCGCCGTTCTACCGCGGTCGATTCCTGCTGTGGTCCTCGCGGCTTGCAGACGTGCGCGGTGCCGCGACGCCCGCGCGGCAGGCGCGCGCGGAGCTGCTGGCCTTGGACCACCCGCTGTGCGCCGGCTTGCAGCACGAGGCGCGCCAGGACGCGGCAAAGCCCTTTGAAGCCGCGCGGCTGCGTCAGGTGCCGATCCAGTGCTTCATGGGGGCGGTGGGCTAGGCGTCCTCGTCCTGCGGCCCGTCGACGAAGTACATGTCCAGCTTGCCCTTGTTCTTGGCCGGCACGGCGCCGCGGTGGGTTCCCGTGAAGCGGCCCTGCAGCAATTCCCACGTCATCCCAGAGACATTCACGCGCCCGACCTCGCCGGCCTGCTCCATGCGCGCCGCGATGTTCACGGTGTCGCCCCAGATGTCCCACGCGAACTTGCGGATGCCCACCACGCCCGCGACGACCGGCCCGGTGTGCACGCCAACCCGCAGACGAAACGGTGCTTTCGGTCCACGCTCGGCGCGCTCGGCCATGAAGCGCTGCATCTCCAGCCCGGCGCGCACCACGTCCGCCGGCGCGCCGCGCGAGGGATCCGGCACGCAGCCGGCGCTCATGTAGGCATCGCCGATGGTCTTGATCTTCTCCAAACCGTGGCTGTGGCAGATCTCGTCGAAGGCGCGGAAGCACTCGTCGAGTTCGCCGACCAGATCCTCCGGGCTCATCCGCTCCGCCGTCGCCGAGAAGCCCACGATGTCCGCGAACAGCACCGACACGCCTTCGTAGCGCCGCGCCTGCGTGCGGCCGTGGAGCTTCAATTCGCGCGCCGTCTCCACCGGCAAGATGTTCAGCAACAGCTCTTCGCTCTTGGCCTTTTCCTGCGCCAGCTGGGCGCGCTGCCGCTCCAGCTCCGCCGTGCGCTCACGGACCTTCTCTTCGAGGTTGCCGTACAGCTCGGCGTTCTCCATCGCGGTGCCGGCTTGCGTCGACAGCAGCGTCAGCACCTCCAGGCGATCCGGCGTAAAGACGCCCGACGCCACGTTGTTCTCGAAGTACAGCACCGCGTCGAGCCGCCCCTGGCGCACGATCGGCGCGCACAGCACGCTGCGCACGCCGCGCGCCACCACCTGGGCATTGCGCTGGAAGCGCGGATCCGCTTGCGCGTCGACCAGCACCAGCGGCTCCAGCGTCCGCGCGACGTACTGCACGATCGGCGTGCACACGGCGTTCGACAGCTCCACGGCAAGTCCTTGTCCTGCCACTACCTGGTCGCCGTCCAGCGCCGCCTCCACGCGCAGCCCGCCATCGCGCGCCAGCAGCAGCGCGCCGCGCTGGGCGCCAGCGTGCTGACCCATGATGCGCACCAGCCGCTCGAGCAGCCGCTCCATCACGATCTCCGCGCTGATCGCCGCCGAAGCCTTCATCACTGCTTGGAAATCGAGAGACTGGTTGCGCGTCTCGCTGCTCGAGGAGCTCGAACCTTGGCCTTGCGCGCGCTCCAGCAGCGGCCGTTCGCTGCCCGCCAGGTGCGGATGCGCCGCGGTCAGCCGCCGCACCAGCGCGTCCGCGCCCCATTCGCGCCACGTGTGCACCGCCTGCTGCAGCAGCATCTGCGCCACGACGGGCTGGCCGCACGTCTCGAAGAACGCGCTCGATACCTGAAGGATCAGGCCCAGTTGGTGCAGCGGCGCGTCGTGCGCGCGCGCCGTGCGGATGGCGTGGTCGTAGTGCGGGCGCGCGGCATCGGGGCGGTGCTCGGTCAGCAGCAGCTCGGCCTGCACCAGCTCCGACATGTGCTCGTAATTCAGTGGATTCTGTCGCGCCCACCCGCGCAGCTGCGCCGCCGCCGCCTTCGCCTTGCGCAGCAGCTTGGACTGCCGCCGATCCTCGCGGTACGCCCGCAGCCACACGAGCGCGGCATTGAAGCGCAGCATTGGCAGGAAATACATCGGGTTGAGGCCGTCGAGGTACCGCTCGGCCGCGCCCGCCTGCTGCACCCCCGCCTCGCTCGCGCCAAACAGCACGCACAGCATCAGGCTGAAATTGTGGTAGTGGCCGATTTCCGTTTGATCGTGGCGCTCCGCGTAGCGCTGCTCCACCCACGCCTCCGTGTAGTGCTCGCCCTCGATGCGGTGCGGCTGCGCGACCTCCTCGGTCAGGTGCACGATCATCTGCGTGATCATGCGGCGCATGCCGTCGGTGCCCTGATCCCAGCGCAGCAGGTCGGTCGAGGTGTCGTAGTGCTCGCGCACGCGCGCCAGCGGCACGCCGCTGGTGAACATGTAGAGGCCGCGGTAGCAGGCGGACCACGTGCCCTGGTAGAGATCGCCCAACTCCATGGCGATGCGCTGCGTGGAGTTCAGGCCCTCGACGCACAGGCGCAGCGGCTCCTTCCAGTGGCGGATGAAGTTCTCGAAGATGAAGAGGTGGCCCACGCTGCGGTAGCGCTCGCCCAACTCATTGGCCACCTTGGCGAAACGGTAGCCTTTGTCGTAGTCCTTGAGCACCGCGCACAGCGCGATCGCGTACGCCGCATAGGCCATCGGCGCGTAGTCGGAGTTGCCGTTGCGCACCGACAGCCGGACCATCTCGAACACGAACAGCGGAAACAGGTTGCTGCCCGCGCGGAACGCTGCCGGCAGCAGCTTCTCCATCAGGCCCAAGGCCGCCAGCACGCGCGGCTCCTCCAAGTGCGGCAGGAGCACGAGCGCCTCGACGCGGCCGTGCAGCGTGCGCCGCACCCGCAGCAGCGCCCAGATGATGTGCGGCGGCAACGGGCGCGCGGGAAAGCGCACGCCCAGCTCCGCCAGCGCCTCGATGCCGATGGCCAGCGCACCGGCGAGATCCTCTTGCGCCATCGCGACCAGCGCCAGGGCCTCGCGCGCCCGCGCCCGATCCACGCCCGGCCGGCCGTAGCGCAGGATCGGCGCTGCCGCGGCCTGCGCGCGCGCCTGATCCATCCGCTGCGCCGCCACGGCCGCTGCCAGCTGGTGCAGGCCCAGGGCGAGGTCGTAGTCGCGCTGCCAGGCGTCCTGGCTCAGCGCCGCAAGCCCTTGATCCGCATGGTCTTGCGCCTGGAGGAACGCGCCGGCCGCCAGCGCCCGCGACGCCGCCGCCAGGTTGACGCGCGCGCGCAGCATCGCCGGCTCGGAATCGGCGACCACCGTTCCCGATGCGTTCAGGTGGCGCGCGACGTTCAACGCGCGGTCGCCCATCTCCGCCGGCGGCGTGTCGCGCAGCAACTGCGCGGCGATGCGGCCGTGGTGCGAGCGCC
>CAIXAA010000843.1 GCA_903917305.1 uncultured Myxococcales bacterium
AAGGCGATGATGGTCGACGTGAGCGTGACGCCGAGGCTCCATCCCGTCTTGAGGACGACATAGACGTTCGAGGTGCACAGGACGGCGCCGATCGCCATGCCGCCGAGCACGGCGCGGGCGGTGAGCTGCCGCGGTTCCGCTGCCAGAGGCGGTCGATCCGTCACGCCGCGATCTCTTTGGACAGCGACATCGCAGCGATGGTCCCGTCGTTCACCGCCGTCGTCATCTGCCGATAACGCTTGGAGATCACGTCGCCCGCCGCGTACACGTCTGGCAGATTCGTGTGCATCTCCGCGTCGGTCTGGATGTAGCCCCACGCATCGAGGTCCAGCGTCTCGCCGAGGCCGGCAAGATTGGGCTGCATCCCGGCAAACACGAAGGCGCCGTCCACGGCGATCTCGCGACGCGCACCGGTGCGCAGATCCTCGACGAGCACCGCATCGACGACCTGCCCGCCATGGGACAGGAAGGCGCGCGGTTCATGTTCGAGCAACAGCGCGATCTTCGGTTCGGCCAGCAGCCGCTCTTGCGCCTCCTGGTGGGCCGTCAGCTTGTCCAGCTGGTGCACCATGGTGATCTTCGTGGCGAACTTGGCGATGAACAAGCTCTCCTCGACTGCGGAGTTGCCGCCTCCGACCACGAGCACGTGCTTGCCCTCGTAGTACTTCGCGTCGCAGGTCGCGCAGTACGAGATGCCGCGCCCCTTGTACTCCGCCTCGCCCGCCACGCCTGTCGGGCGCGGCGAAGAGCCCGTAGCGACGATGATCTTCTTGGCGTGGATGGTCTCGACGCCGTCCAGCTCGACAGCGCGCTGCGCCAGGTCTGCGTGCGTGATCTCGGCCGCAAAGCGCGGCTCGACTCCTGCCGCCTTGGCGTGCTCGAGCATGAGGTGCGCGAGCATGTAGCCCGGCTGCGGCTTGGGAAAGCCAGGAAAGTTGGACACCTGGTGCGTGATGGCGAGGTTGCCGCCCCCCAAGCCGACATCGACCAGGATCGTGCGGAGCTTGGCCTGCGCGGAGTAGATCCCGGCCGTGATGCCCGCCGGTCCCGCGCCAAGGATGAGCACGTCGCATTCGGTGGTCGTCGGCTGCACGGTCGCATGGACCGCCGCAACCCGCTCCGCCGGAAGCAGCGCATCGAGTTGCGCCGCCAGTTCGGAGCGCTTGATGCCGCCGCCCAGCCGCGCGCCGACCTCCTGGCCGCCATCGAAGAACAGCACGGTCGGCGAGGACTTGACCGCGAGCGCGTCGGACAGCGCGCGGCTCCCCTGGCGGTAGATCTTCAAGAATTGCACATCTTTGCCGTACAGCTCCGCGAGCGCGTCGTACTTCGGCGCCAGCGCTTCGCACGGCGGACACTCGGTCGAGTAGAAGTCCACCGCCACGGGCCCCTTGCGTCCGAGCACTTCGCTGTCGAATTGGGCTGCATCGATTTCACGAACGTGGTCGGTCATGGCCTTCCTCCAAATCTGTTCGTTGTTCCATGGTGTTGCCGGGCACGATCACTCGGGCGCGAGCGCCGCGCGACCGTAGACCGATGCTCCGAGGCCGAGCAGTTCCGGCACCGGCCGGCAGTCCGCGGCGTCGACGCGCCCGCAGGTGTTCTTCGCGACCGCGCCGCAGCCGCCGCCGCACGCGAGCTGCGACGGGCAGGTCGAACACTGCGCGATGCCAAGGACGTCGCGCTCCTCCCAGGCGGCGACCCGTTCGCGAGCGAGGCGTCGCTCTGGCCAGAAAGTGCCGAGAATCTCGTCGTGTTTGCCCACCGTCGCCGTACACGAGTAGATGCGGCCGGTGTAGTCAAAGGCCCACTCGGTCTTGCACGCCGGGCAGGAGTCGAACAGCGGCGCCGGCAACTCACCGCGCTCGAACAGGAAGCGCGCGACGGAGAAGGCCGGCTTATGAAAGCGAAGGATCTCAGGATCCTGCTCCACAAGCCGCTGCAAGTCCTGGAACAGCTCGAGGCGCGAATACAGCCGCGCGCGGTCCGACTGGCAATGGTGCAGCTCGTAGTTGCGCCCGATTTGCGTCTTGAAGTTCGGGTTTTCGGTCCAGCCGCGATCGATGGCGAAGTGCGCCAACTCCGCGAACGCCTGGACATTGTCGCGGTCGAGCACGCTGCGCAGGTTGACCGGGAGCCCTGCGGCGAGACAGGCGTCCACGCCAGCGACGACGCGCTCGAACGTGCCGC
>CAIXAA010000844.1 GCA_903917305.1 uncultured Myxococcales bacterium
GGCACCGCGAGGTCGCGGCCGCTTGGCAACGCCTGCAGCCCGCGGATTCGGGCCAGCCACTGTCCGACGCCGCGGTGCAGTCCGCATGGCAGCGCTGGCAGGGCGGCGCGCAATTCTATCAGGAGCCGCTGTACCCCTACCTGCTGGCCGGTACGCAGCTGCTGGCTGGGCCGTCGTCGCTTGCGGTGTTTGCGCTGCAGGCGCTGCTGGGCCTGCTCGGTCTGTGGCTGCTCATGGACGCGACACGGCGGCTGATCGGCGAGCGTGAGGCGCTCCTTGCGGGACTGCTGGCGACGTTCTGTGGGCCGCTCGCCTACTATGAATCGCTGATGCTGCGCGAAACGCTGGCAGTGACGACGGTGTGGTTGTTGGTTCGGCAGTGGTCGGTCGCGCGCGCACGGGTGGACTGGCGCGCGTGGGCCGGCGTTGGTCTCGCGGCGGGTTTGACCCTGCTGACCCGTGCCGCGATTGCCCCGCTGATGCTCATCCTGCTCCTGGTTTCCCTGACGCCACGAACGGGGCGGCTGCCGCGGCTGGCTGGCTGGTCGCTCGGTCTCGCGCTGCCTCTCGGGCTTCTCGTCACGCGGAACCTGCTGGTCGGTGCGCCGCCTTTGGCGCTGGCCGGTGGCGGCGTCTTCGCCTTTGTCGCTGCCAACGCGCCCGGGGCCGATCCGTGGCAAGGTCTGATTCTCGATCCGCAATGGATCGCCCGTCTCCTCTGGCAATCGCACGGCGAGCCGCTGGGCCTTGTGCTGGCGACGGCCCAGGCGCAGCACCACTGGCTGGCGTTGGCAGGCGCCAAGCTCGCGGTGCTCCTGCACAATTTTGAGATGCCGAACAACGCCAGCTTCGTCTTCTACCGCCAGCACGCGCCGATCCTGAAGCTGCTGCCGGTCGATTTCGCCTGGCTCCTGCCGCTCGGCCTGGTGGGCGCGCTGCACGCGATCCGCGAGCGCCGTGCCCGTGTGCTGGTCCTGCTGGTCGCGGTGCAGCTGATACCGCTGCTCGTGCTCCAACCGCTTTCCCGCTATCGCCTGGGGCTGCTCGCCGCGCTGCTCCCGCTGGCGGCCTCGGCGCTGGTGTTCCTGCACGCCGACCTGCGCGCACGATGTCCGTGCCTGCTTGCGTGGCTGGCGGCGATCCTCGTGCTGACCGTGTGGCTGCTGCGGCCGTTGCCGGATTCGGTGCCGCCGACCCGCGCGGTGGATCACGCCGTCGCGTGGCAGTATTGGGCGTTGCCGCAGCTGCAGCGCGCGGCGGAACGGCAGGACCACGCGTTGGTGGTGGAGACGATGCGGCTGTATCTGCGCGGCGAACCCGCGGATCTGGCCGACTGGCCGCCAGCGCTCCGCCCGGAGCAAACGCAGATTGCCGAACGGTACAGCCAAGCCCACGCGATTGCCGCGCAGGCGCTTGAACTGCAAGGGAACACGCGGGAAGCTGCGCAACACCGGCAGGCGTCGACTACCTTGCACAACCTGAATCGCGAATCATCGCCCCGCTAATCGGAGACCCACATGCGTGCCCTTGTCATCACCCGCCACGGCGGTCCAGAAGTGCTCCAGGTCCGCGAGATGGCCGATCCGCAGCCCGGCGCGCGGCAAGTCCTGGTGCGGGTGAGGGCGGCGGGGCTGAACTTTGCCGAAATCATGGCCCGTCAGGGCCTGTACCTGGACGCGCCGAAGCCGCCCTGTGTCGTCGGTTACGAGGCGTCGGGCGTCGTCGAGCAGGTGGGCAGCGAAGTGACCGAGTTTCAGATTGGCGACCGCGTGATCGCGATGATCCAGTTCGGCAGCCACGCCGAGCTCATCGCCGCCGCGGTCGACGAAGTCCTGCCCATGCCGGCCAACATGAGTTTCGA
>CAIXAA010000845.1 GCA_903917305.1 uncultured Myxococcales bacterium
CGGCAGCGGACGCTGGTTCGAGACGACCGTGTCCCCGACCGTGCTGCGCACCGGCGGCGGCGATGCCGTGTTCCTGCACGTGCGCCGCGACGTGACGCACCAATGGACCTTGAACGCGCGACACGTCCAGAGCCGCGAGCACGAGCGCGCGATCAGCGACATCCTGCGCGGCCTGCAGACCTGCCACGACAGCGTCGCCATCCTGACGTTCCTCCTCGACAGCCTGACGTCGCTCTCCTGGCTCGGCCTGACGGTCGCCTGCGCGGCATTCCTGGTCGAAGACGGCAAGTTGCGCATGGTCGTGCACCGCAACCTCGACACGCGCCTGGTCTCCAAATGCCGCGTGATGGACGTCGGCACGTGCCTGTGCGGGCGCGCGGCGCAAGGGCAACTGCTGCTATCCGACCACGTCGATGATGGGCACACGGTGCGCCATGACGGCATGGTCGACCACGGCCACGCGGTCGCGCCGCTGATGCACGAGGGCGTGTGCCTCGCGGTGCTGAACCTGTACTTGAAGGCGGGCCAGACGCTCGACGCGGCGCAGCGCACGTTCCTCGAATCGGCGACGGCGGCTTCGGCTGCCGCGCTCGCCGCGCGCATCACGCAGGAGCGCGAGCGTCAGGCGCGCGACCGACTCGTGGCCTTCGAGCGCCTGCAGGCGGTGGGCCGGCTGGCAGGCGGCGTCGCTCACGATTTCAACAACTTGATGACCGTCATCCTGTCCCTGTCCGACTTCGTGCGCAGCGACCTGCAGCAGGACAATCCGGCCCAGGCCGACCTCGCCGGCATTCGCGCCGCGGCGATGCAGGCGGCCGCGCTGACGCGCCAGCTGATGACGTTCGGCCGCAAGGAGACGGCGCAGCCCGTTGTCCTTGATCTCAATAGCGTCCTGCGCGACATGGAGCAGCTGCTGCGGCACGCTTCCACCAGCGAAGTGCAGGTCGACTTCGATCTCGCGCCGGATCTGCGCAGCGTGCACGTCGATCCCGTGCAGCTCGACCAGCTGCTGACCAACTTGACGGCCAATGCGCGCGACGCGATGCCGGCGGGTGGCAAGCTCCGCATCGTGACGGCGAATGCCGTCCTGGACGAGCGCGACAAAGACCTGCGGATGCCGGTGGTGCCGGGCCTCTACGTGCGCCTCGCCGTGCTGGACGAAGGCCGCGGCATCGAGCCGGACGTGCACGAGCGGCTGTTCGAGCCGTTCTTCACGACCAAGGAGTTCGGCAAAGGCAACGGCATGGGCCTCGCGACCGTGCATGGCATCGTGGAGCAGGCGGGCGGCAACATCTCGGTGCAGAGCACGCCTGGTCAGGGCTCCGCGTTCACCGTCTTCCTGCCTGTCGCGAGCGAAGAGCTAGCCGGCCAACTGGTGCCGTCGACCGTGCCCGTGGTGCGCGCCGCTGGCGAGGTCGTGCTGGTGACCGACGACGATGAGCGCCTGCGCTCCGTGTCGGCCCGCATCCTGCGCAAGTCGGGCTATGAAGTGCTGGAAGCCGCATCGGCGCCCGAAGCGCTCCTGCACGCGCAGGAGACCAAGTCCCTGTCGCTGCTCCTGACCAACGTCGCGGTGCAAGGCGTTCCCGGGCGCACGCTGGCGCAGCAGGCGCGCCACCTCTTCCCGAACCTGCGCGTGCTGTACATGTCGGATCTGCAAGCCGATGGCCCGGAGGAGCTGGGCCGGCTCGACACCGACTCGACCATCCTCGTCAAGCCGTTCGGCGAGGCCGTGCTGCTGGCCAAGCTGCGCGAAGCCTTGGCTTGACGCCTACCCGTCCAGGCCCAGCGCCGCCCGCGCCGCTCGCCCCAACTCGCCGGAACGAAACGGCTTTCGCACCACAAGCGCCTGCCGCCCGCCTTTCGGGCGCGGCAGCAGCTCCTCCGGGTGACCGGTCATGAACACGACCGGCAGCTCCGGCAGGAGCGCCGCGATGTGCCCGGCCAGCTCCCCACCGCCCATGTTCGGCATCGTCAGGTCCGTCAGCACGAGGTCCACCGGCGTGCCTTGACCGAGCAGGGCCAGCGCCTTGGCGCCGTCCTCCGCCTGCAGCACGGTAAACCCTGCACGATTCAAGGCATACTCGGCGAAGTTGCGGATCTGCGGCTCATCGTCGACGACGAGCACGGTGGCACCCAGTTCCTTGGACTTGTGGATTTCGTCCGACACGTGGGCGCGTTGAGCCGCGGGAGCATCGATGCGCGGCAGGTACAGCGTCAGCCGCGTGCCATGGCCAAGCTCCGACGTCGCTTCGATGTGGCCACCGCTCTGCGCGACGATCCCCTGCACCACCGACAGGCCGAGCCCCGTGCCCTTGCCGCGGTCCTTGGTCGTGAAGAACGGCTCGAAGACGCGCCCCAGCACGGCAGGTGCCATCCCCTGCCCCGAATCCTCCACGGTCAAGCGCGCGTAGCTGCCCGCGGCCAGCCTGTCGCCGGTCTGCAGCGTCAGCGCCGCACCCAGGTCCAGCCGGTCCGCGCGGATGCGCAGCAGGCCGCCGTTCGGCATCGCGTCGCGGGCATTGATGGCCAGGTTCAGGATGACCTGCTCCAGCTTGTTGCGGTCGATGTGCGCCACCAGCGGCATCGCGGCCACTTCGGTGGCAAAGGCGATGGCACAGTCCTTCACCACCAGCCGCCGGATCAGCGCCTCGATGCCGGTCAGCGTCTGGCCAAGATCGATCGCCTCGGAGCGCGGCGTCTGGCGCCGGCTGAACATGAGCAGCTGCGACGTCATGTTCGCCGTGCGCTCCGCCGCGCGCGTCATCTCGGACAGCAGCCCCAGCCGCGGGTCGCCGGGCTCCAGCTCGCGCGCCAGCTGGCTCCCGTAGCCGAGCACCACCGTCATCATGTTGTTGGTTTCGTGGGCGATCCCACCCGCCAACGTCGCGACGTCCCGCAACTTGTGCGCGTGCGACAGCTCTTCGGTCAACTCGTAGTTGCGCTGCTCGCACTCGCGTAGCGCCTGCAGCGCCTTGTCGAGTTCGGACTGCGTTTGCGCCGACGCGGGATCCGCGTCAGTTGACGCATTGGACATGGTAGCGACCTTCTTGCGTTTTGTTGCGTCGAATCCCTGCTTGCCGCGCGGAGGGTCGTCGCCCAACGCGCCGCTTGTCAAGGAGCCAGCCTCGATGCCCTTCCCTTCACGCGCATGGCACGAAGCGTGCGGCAAGCGGGGCCACCGACTCGCAACAACCTATCATGATCACACAGAATTTCTGAAACTTCACAATCACGTGCGAAAACGGGAAAAAGGGCGCTATGCCAGCAACTGCGCCATCCCGTAGCGACCTGGCGCCTTGCCGACCAGCCAGCGCGCCGCGCGCAGCCCGCCGTGGGCAAAAACCTTGCGATCCCGGGCATCATGCTTGAGGCAGATGCGCTCCGACGGCCAGGCGAACATCACCTCGTGCTCGCCCACGATGTCCGCCAGCCGCACCGCGTGGATGCCAATCTCGCCGCGCGGCCTCTCGCCGGGCAGCCCGCTGCGCCCGTCGCGCCGCACCGCGTCCAGATCCTGGCCGCGCGCCTCCGCCACCGCCCGCGCCAGCGTCAGCGCCGTGCCCGACGGCGCATCGCGCTTCTTGCTGTGGTGCACTTCGACGATCTCGACATCGGCATCCTCGCCCAGCACGCGCGCCGCCCGCGCGGCCAGATCGGTCAAGAGCGCGACACCAATCGAGAAATTGCTCGCCTGAAACACGGCCGTCGCCCGCGCCGCCTGGGCCACCGCCGCCTCGTCGTCCGCCGTCAGCCCGGTCGTGCCGAGCACCCAGGCGATGCGGTGCCGCGCGACGAAGGCAGCGTGACCCGCCACCGCCTCGCGGTGCGAAAAGTCGACCAGCACTTCAAATTCCAGGCCCTTGAGGTCGGCCAGCAGCACGCCGCCGCCCTGCCCTGGCTCCACGATGCGCGCCACCAGACGCAGATCTGTGGCATTTTCAGCCAGTTCACAGAGCGCGGCGCCCATGCGGCCGTAAGGACCGACGACGCCGATGCGCAAGGGTTCAACCATGGGGCACCATCGTCAGCATGAGCGTCACCTCGTTCTTGTCGTTGAAGAAGTGCTTGGCCCGCGCAGCGTAGCCACAAGTGCGCGCCACGTCCAAGGCCGCCTGCAGCGCGAGCCAGTCCGGCTCCCCACGGAACTTCATCTGCACGATCATGTGCCTGGCGAGTTGGCCGCCGCACCAGGCTTGCAGCAGCTCCGCGACGCGCTCCGGAAACGCAATGATGTCGGAGACAAGCCAGTCGACCTGCGCCTCCGGCCGCCACGCGAAAGCATCGCCCGTGACAAAGCGCACTTGCGGATCGCGCATCAGGTGCGGCGCCAGCGGCGCGCGGTCCACCGCCGTCACGTGCACGCCCGCGCGGCGCAGGACGTGCGTCCAGCCGCCCGGCGAAGCGCCGAGATCCACCGCCTGCTGCCCTGGCAATGGTTGCATCCCCATGCACGTGATCGCTTCGAGGAGCTTGCGGTAGGACGAAGCCGGCGCCCCGTCATCGTCCGCGACCACCGCAAGCCCCGCCGGCACCCGGCACGGCCAGGCCGCCAGCGGCGGCAGCGCGCGCACCGGCGCCGCCGAAACCCACGCGGCCTCGTTGTCGAGCAGCAACAGTTGCACCAATGCGCAAGTATCGGACCCTTGCTCCTGCCGCCGGCGCCACACCGCCCGTTGATCCTTGCGCAGATCCGCAAGCATCGCCTCGGCGATCAGCCCGGCGCGCCGCGCCATCGGCGGCTTCGGCGTGCCCTTGAGCATCCCCGGCACGATCGCGTGCACGTCCCACGGACCTTCGCCGGCCTGCAGCACCGGCAGTGCAACCTCTTGAACTGCAAGCGAAATTTCACGTATCGACGCGCCGCGGATCAGGTGGGCGGCGGGCAGCACCTGCAGGGCGTAGACCGGGTCGAGGTCGCGCGCCGACTCAGGCGCAAGCACCAGTCCTGGCAGCAGGATCTCCGTGCGCGTGACGCCAAGCCGAGCCAGCTCGACGCAGAGCGTCGCCTCGAAGGTGTGCCGGCAGGTGAAGAGCGTCGCAGACACTTACGCGCAGTGCCCATGCCCGCACGTGCACACGTGCGCCTGCGGCTTCTGCAGCCGAGCGATCGCGCCCGCCAGCCGCACCAGCATCGCCTTGAGTTCCTCGACGCCGACCGCGCCGACGCTCAACCGGTACCAATCGTCCGCCTCGTGCGCGCCGAAAGCGTCGAACGGCACGACGGCGAGGCCGGCGTTCTCGAGCAGGTAGGTGCGCACATCCCCAGAAGTCTTGAGGACCTTGTCGCCGTCACGCATCCCGCGCAGCGCGAATTCCGCCGACAGGTAGATGGAGCCGTTCGGCACCAGCGCCCGCACCGGATGGCCCTGCTGGCCCAGCGCGGTCAGGCCGGCGTGCAGGATCTGCAGGCGCGTCCCGGCGGCATCGCGAATGAAAGCAAGGTACTTGTCCACAGCGGCGTCATTCAGCAGCAGCTTGGCCGTCGCCACTTGCTCCGCTTTGGGCGCCCACGCACCGACGTGGCCGATGATGCGGCTCATGGCGTCGACCACCTTGGCCGGCCCGACCGTCCAACCGACGCGCAACCCCGTGGCCGCAAAGCACTTCGAGATGCCGTCGATGAGGATGGTGTAATCAGCCATCGCCGGGTGCGTCGTCAGCGGGTTGAAGTGCTTGCCCTCGCCCATCGTCAGCAGCCAGTAGATCTGGTCGTAGACGAGGAACAAAGGCTTGGTGCCCAAGGCCTTGCGGCGCTCGTTCTCGGCCACGATGCGGTCGCACAGGTCGCTCAGCGTCTGCTGCGCGATCAGCGTACCGCTCGGATTCAACGGGCTGTTGATGACCAGCAGGCGGGCGTCGCCCAGGTGCGGCTCGATCGACGCCAGCGTCGGCAGGAAGTTGTCCTCCGGTCCGACTTCGAGCTCGATGCCCACCGCGCCGCACAAGTGCGCGTAGTGGTTGTTGTTCCACGACGGCACCGGGTAGATGACCTTCTCGCCCGGGTTCAGGATGGCCCGGTACGCCCCGTAGAGCACCGGCCGCGCGCCGCCGGCAATCAGGATGCGATCCAGGTTCAAATCCAGCCCGGCGCGCTGCCGGTAGAAGTGCTGGACGGCGGCCCGCAGCTCCGGAATGCCATTGGGCGGCGGGTAGTTGCTGTGCCCGGCCACCAGCGCTTCGTAGGTGCCGTCGATCAGCTCCGGCGGGAGCGGGTACTGCTTCGGGTCGAAGTCGCCGATCGTCAGGTTGCACACCTTCTGACCGGCAGCGACCAGCGCGCGGACTTGGGCGGCGATGGCGAGGATGGAGGAGCCTTGCAGGCTGGACGCCA
Organism: uncultured Myxococcales bacterium; assembly: GCA_903917305.1. Lineage (GTDB taxonomy): Bacteria > Myxococcota_A > UBA9042 > UBA9042 > UBA9042 > CAIXAA01. Next base: position 6,335 of record CAIXAA010000845.1, read on the forward strand.
TGTCGGCGATGCCACTGTCGAGCCACGCACTCATGATTTTTCCTCAACGGTTGGAGTCAGATTGCGAAAGGGACCGTCACACGAAGTGCCGAGACCGCGCAGCGGGCTCGGGGAGCGAAGCGACTAGGGCCCGGTCCGCCGAAGGCGGATTCGCCCAGCTTTCCAGAACGCTCTCCCGCGAAGCGATCAGTAACGGTAGTTCTCGGGCTTGTAGGGCCCCGCGGCAGGAATGCCGAGGTACTTCGCCTGCGAATCCGTCAGCGCCGTCAATTGCGCATTCAGCTTCTTGAGTTGCAGGCGCGCCACGTGCTCGTCCAGGTGCTTGGGCAGCGTGTAGACGCCTACCGGGTACTTGCCCGAGTCGCGCTGGCCCCACAGCTCGATCTGCGCCAACGTCTGGTTCGCAAAGGAGGAACTCATGACGTAGCTCGGATGGCCCGTGCCGCAGCCCAGGTTCACCAAGCGGCCCTTGGCCAGCAGGATGATGCGCTTGCCATCCGGGAAGATGACGTGGTCGACCTGCGGCTTGATCTCCTCCCACTGGTACTTCTCGATGCCGGCGACGTCGATCTCGCTATCGAAGTGACCGATATTGCAGACGATCGCCTGATCCTTCATCGCCGCCATGTGGTCGTGCGTGATGACGCCGCAGTTGCCGGTCGCGGTCACGAAGATGTCGGCCTTGTCGGCCGCCCAGTCCATCGTCACGACGCGGTAGCCTTCCATCGCGGCCTGCAATGCGCAGATCGGGTCGATCTCCGTGACCCACACCTGTGCGGACAACGCGCGCAGCGCCTGGCAGCAGCCCTTGCCCACGTCGCCGTAGCCGCAGACGACCGCGACCTTGCCGGCGATCATGACGTCGGTGGCGCGCTTGATGCCGTCGACCAGCGACTCGCGGCAACCGTACAAGTTGTCGAACTTGCTCTTGGTGACGCTGTCGTTGACGTTGATGGCCGGGAACTTCAGCTCGCCGCGCTCATGCATCTGGTACAGGCGGTGCACGCCGGTGGTCGTCTCCTCGGTCACGCCGCGGATGGCCGCGAGCTGCTTGGAGTACCAGCCGGGCTGCGAGGCGACGCGCGCCTTGATGGCCGCGAACAGCACGCGCGCCTCTTCGCTGTCGGGATGGTCCAGGACGCTCAGGTCCGTCTCCGCGCGCGCGCCCAGGTGGATGAGCAGCGTCGCATCGCCGCCGTCATCCAGGATCATGTTCGGCGTGCCTTCGGCGAAGTCGAAGATGCGGTGCGTGTACTCCCAGTAGTCTTCCAGCGTTTCGCCCTTGTAGGCGAACACGGGAATGCCGGCCGCGGCAATGGCGGCCGCGGCGTGATCCTGGGTGGAGTAGATGTTGCAGGAGGCCCAGCGCACTTCGGCGCCGAGCGCCTGCAGCGTCTCGATGAGCACCGCGGTCTGGATCGTCATGTGCAGCGAGCCGGCGACGCGCGCGCCCTTGAGCGGCTGCGACGCGGCGAACTCCTCGCGGATCGCCATCAGGCCGGGCATCTCCGAATGGGCGATGGCGATCTCGCGGCGGCCCCAGGCGGCCAGGCTCAAGTCAGCGACGATGTAGGGCAATTGCCCGCTGGCGGCGGAGGCGGTGTTCTTGGCGGGCACGGGCGTGGCGACGGACATGGTGCGGGCTCCTCAGAGGCAACTTGGGCGGTGATCGCCGAACGGCGCAGGAGGATGCCGGATACGGCGCAGATTGTCGACGCAGAACGCGCCTCGCCGGCGCGAGGGCCCAGGATTTCCAGGCAGCGTGGCCGTCGAAGGTGGCCCGTCAGGGCTGCGATCCGGGCAACAGTTCCGCGACTGTCTCGAGCAACTGCGCGGTCGTCACCGGCTTGTGCAGGAAGCGCCGCACCCCGATCTGCTCCGACCGCACGCGATCCAGATCGGCGCTGTACCCGGTGCACAGCACGATCGGCAGGCCCGGGCGCATCGCCAGCAGCGTGACGGCCAGCTCGGCACCCGTCATGCCCGGCATCGTCTGGTCCGTCAGCACCAGGTCGAAGGGCACGTTGCCAGCGGGGCAGTGGGCCAGCGCTTCGGCACCGGATGCGCAGATCGTGACGTCGCAGCCGCACTTTTGCAGGATGGTGCCGACAAAGCGCGCGATCGTCGCTTCGTCATCGACCACGAGCACGCGCCCGCGCAGGCGCGGCAAGGCCATCGCCGTCGTGCTGGGCACTTGCGGCGCGCGGCCCTGCGGCCCGGCGGGCATCAGGACCTGGACCTCCGCGCCATGCCCCACTTCGGACACGACGCGGATGTGCCCGCCAGCGGAGTGGACGATGCCATGCACGACCGCCAGCCCCATGCCGGTGCCCTTGCCGATCTCCTTGGTGGTGAAGAACGGCTCGAAGATGCGCGAGATCATGGTGGGACCCAGACCGGGTCCTTCGTCGGCCACGGCCAGCACGAGCAGCTCGCGGTCCACCGGGCTGCCGCATGATGCGCAAGTGGCTGATTCGCCAGGACGTTGCCGCCGCGCGGTGACGCGAATCCGCCCACGACCGGCCATCGCGTCGCGGGCATTGACGCACAGGTTCAGCAGGATCTGGTGCAGGTGCACCGGAGCGATGACCAGGCTAGGCAGGTCCGGCTCGAACTCCGCCGCCATCGTGAGCGTCGTCGGCAACGTCGAGCGCAGCAGGCGCAGCACTTCGCCGACCGTTGCTTCGACATCGACCGGTTCGGCCTGCACCGCCTGGGTGCGGCTGAAGACGAGCAGTTGGGCAACGAGGTCGCGCGCGCGCCTGCCCGCCTGCGCAATCTCGGCCAGATCCCCTTCGAGGTCGGCAGGAGCGCGGCCTTCGGCCAGGGACAAGCTCGCAAGATCGGCATACCCGAGGATGGCCGCGAGAATATTATTGAAATCATGCGCGATTCCGCCAACCAGCATCGCGATCGACTCCATCTTCTCGGCCTGCTGCAAGCGCGCCTCCAGCGCCAGCCGCTCGGTCACGTCGCGCACCAGGGCGACGATGACCTTGTGTCCTTGGATTTCCGCCGCCGCCAGCCGCACTTCGACCGGGAAGATCGACCCGTCCTTGCGGCGGTGCTTGCCCGACAAGGTCATGAACTGTTCGGCGCCTGCCCGAATCCAGGCGTCGTGCAGCGCGCTCGAATCGATGCCGACCTCGACCTGTTCCTTCGTCATCGACAGCAGTTCGTCGCGGCTGTAGCCCGTCGTGGCGCACGCGCGCACGTTGACGTCGAGGATGCGCCCGGTCAGGTCGTGCACGAGGATGGCGTCGCCGGCATGCTCGACGATGGCGCGGTAGC
>CAIXAA010000846.1 GCA_903917305.1 uncultured Myxococcales bacterium
GCCTGCTGCAGCGGCGGCGCGGGCAGGAAGGTCAAGCCTTCTGGCGTCTTCACCCACGCACCGTCGGCCGCTAGGATGTGCCAGTGAACGTTCAGCCGAACCGCGCCGATGGCTTTCGACCGCAGCCGAGTACTTCGGCGTGGGCCTGGACGAGGTGACGTGCACGGCGGGTGGCGACGAGGCCATCAAGGCGATCTGCGAGGCGCACCTGCTGCCCGGCAAGGCGCTGCTGGCGCTCGAGCCCGGCTACGACATGTTCAAGGTCTGGGCGCAGTTGTACGGCAATCCCCAGCGCGGCGTGGCGCTCTTGGACGGCTTTGCGCTCGATGAGGCGGCGTGGCTGGACGCGCTGCAGCCCGACCTGGGGCTGGTGGCCATCGTGACGCCGAACAACCCGACCGGCACGCTGTTTCCGCGCGCACTGGTTGAGGAAACGCTGCGCCGCGTTCAGTGCCCGGTGGTCGTCGATGAGACCTACGGCGAGTTCGTCGGCGAGAGCGTCGCGGACCTGCTGCCCGCGAACCCGCACCTGTTCATCATCCGATCGTTCTCGAAAGTCCACGGTCTCGCGGGCTTGCGCGCGGGGGCGGTGCTGTCGCAGGCGCAGAACATCGAGGCGCTGCGGCGCGTGCTGAACCCGTTCAACGTCAACCGCGCGGCGATTGCCGCCTCGCTGGCGGTCATGCACCGGCCGGATCACACGGCGCGGCACGTCGCGGAGATCACCAGTGCCCGCGCGGAGTTCGTCCAGGCGCTGGCGCAGATGGGCATCGAGACGGGCCCGGCGAACGCAAACTTCGTCCTGGCGAATCTCGGCGACAAAGCAGGGCTTTGCACGCAGAAGCTGCAGGAGGAGGGCATCCTCATCCGCAACCGCACCGGCAGCCATCCGCGCCTCGCAGGCTGGTGCCGCATCGCCATCGGGACGCCGCTTCAGATGCGCCGCTGTGCCGGTGCACTGCGCAAAATCCTGATGCCGCCACCGGAGTTGGACGCGCTGCTCGTCGACATGGATGGCCCGATGGTCGACGTGTCGCACAGCTACCGCCGCGCCATCGTGTGGACGGCGAAGGCGCTGCTGGGGCAGTACGGCGCACCGCCCGAGGCGATCGACCTCGTCGACGACGCCCGCGTGGAAGTCCTCAAGCGCAAAGGTGGTTTGAACAACGACTGGGACTGCACGGCGGCGCTCATCGCGGAGTTCGGCGTCACGGTCGGCTTCGAGGAAGTCAAAGACGCTTTCCAATCGCTGTATTGGGGCGACAAGGGCGACGGCCTCATCGAGAGCGAACCGTTCCGTGTCTCGCACGCGGTACGCGATCGCATCGCCGCGCGCTTCCGCACCGCCATCGTCACCGGCAGGCCGCGCGAGGAGGCCCTCTTCACGCTCCGCCGCAATGATTGCATGGACTTGTGGCACGTCGTCGTCGCCATGGAAGATGTGAGCGCGCAGAAGCCCGCACCGGAAGGCATCGCGACCGCGCTCGCCCTCCTTGGCTCGAATCCCGCTGGCTCTGCCTACCTGGGCGACAGCGTCGATGACATGGCCGCCGCCAAGGCTGCCGGCGTCCTGCCCATCGGCGTGCTGGCCGCCTCGTCCACATGGTCCGACGGCCTGTGCGAACGGCTGTATCAAGCTGGCGCCGTTGCGGTTTTTGCCAGCATCGAGGAGGTCGTCGCATGGCTGGGCGCGTAGCAAGGCTCGAACGCATCACCAAAGAGACGCAGATTCGCGCCGAGGTGAACCTGGACGGCGTCGGCAAGACGCAAGTGGATTGTCCGATTGGCTTTTTCGGGCACATGCTCGACGCGCTCGGCCGGCACGCGCACCTGGACCTGGACCTGCACATCCGCGGCGATCTGCATGTGGATCAGCACCATACGGTCGAAGACACGGCGATCGTGCTTGGGCAGGCGATTAGCAAGGCGCTGGGCGACAAGCGCGGCATCTGGCGCACGGGATCATGCCGCTTTCCCATGGACGAGACGCTGGCGGAGTGCGCCATCGACCTCGGCGGGCGGCCGCACCTCGTGTTCCTGGCGCAGTTCGCGCACGAGAAGGTCGGCGAGCTGCATACGGATTTGGTCATCGAGTTCTTCCGCGCCATCGCGATCGCGTTGGGAGCCAACGTGCACATGGAGCTGGTGCGCGGCGAGAACGACCACCACAAAGTCGAAGCGTTGTTCAAGGCTTTTGGCCGGGCGCTGGAGCTGGCGGTGGCGCGGCATCCACGCGCAGGCGGGGAAGTGCCGAGCACCAAGGGCGCTCTCGACAGCTGAACGGCGCACCGGCGAACGCTTCGCTGGCCAACCCCGCCCGCCTTCGGCACACTGCGCGGGCGTGGCACCGTGCCGCCGGGTCTTGCATGCCAGCCGCCGTCCAGCCTCCGCTTCGCCTGATGCGCCGCCGCACGCCCGCCGAGCTCGGCGTGTCGCGCGCCAGCATCGCCCTCTACCGCCTGGGGGAGCGCTGCAACCACGCCTGCCCCATGTGCAGCAACTCCGGACGCGCTGAGGCTTTCTTTCACGAGACCGAGGAACTCCTGCGCCGCGCGCGCTTCCTTGCCGGCGCCGGCATCCGCCGCGTCGTCGTCACCGGCGGCGAGCCGACCATCCATCCCGGCTTCTGGGACGTCGTCGCCGAGCTGCGCCGCCTGGACATCGCCTGGGACATCAACAGCAACGGCCGCACGTTCGCCGACCAGACCTTTGCGGAACGCGCCGTGAACGAAGGCCTGCTGCGCGCCATCGTCTCCCTGCATTCGCATGAGGCCGAGGCCAGCGCCGTCCTCTCCGGCACCAGCGACAAAGGCCACGACGGCATCGTGCGCGGCATCCGCCACCTGGTCCACGCCGGCTGCGAGGTGATGGTCAACTGCGTGCCGAGCACCTACACCGTTGGCAAATTGGCAGATTTCTTGAGCTTCTGCGCCGAGAGCTTCGGTCCCGGCATCCAGGTCAAGTTCGCGTTCCCGACGACCATCGGCCGCGGCGGCTCCTGGCCCGGCATCCAGCTGCGCTACGGCGACATCCAAGCGGAAATCCGCAGCCTGGGCAGCATCGGCAGCGCGCTCGGCCTCGAGGTGCACTTCGAGTCCTTCCCGCCGTGCATCCTGGGCGACGCGACGCTGGGCGACATGAGCCGCTCCGGCTTTGGCGAGACGCACTACCTCGACGACGTCTGCGGCGACAAGCTCTATCCGATCGCGCACATCGAGGCGGAACTCTCCGCATTTCCAGAGACTTGTCGCTCATGCGCTGCGCTGCGCGGCTGCCCGGGCGTCTCCGAGGACTACCTGCGCCGCCACGGCGCCACGGAATTGCGCCCGCTGTGACGGGTGTTGGAAGGACGATGGCCTGGTTCGACGCCGAAATGCTGTGGCCCGCCCTGCCGCCCGCGTGGCTGCTGGCGGAGCATGGCGATTGGCTCGCCCTCGACAAGCCGACCGACGTGGCGTGCCCGCCGGGCATGGAACGCCTGGATCACGCACAGCATCCGCGGCGCAATGACGTGTTCAGCCGCCTGCGCCGCGCGGAGCCGGAAGCGCCCGCGTCGCTGCCGCTGTGCGCCGTGTTCGATCCGCTCGATGGCGACCTGGCGCAAAAACCGGCGTCAGGATGCGCAGTTTCCGGCGTGTGCATCCTGTCGCGCCGCCCGGAGACGAGCGAGACGTTCACGCAGCACGAAGCGCAAGGCCGCGTGCGCCTGACCGCGGTCGTGGGCGTGCATGGTTGGCCCGGCGACAAGCACGCGGATCGCGAGCGTCGCGATGTCTTGGCGCGTCGTTTCGCGGAGCTGGCCCTCACCCTGCGCCAGGAGCGCGTCCAAGGCCCGCGGGCGCTGCTGACCCTGCAGTATGCCAGCGGCCGCTGCTTCGACCTCGTGCGCGAGCTGGCGCGCCTGGGCCTGACGGTGGCGGGGCCGCGGGACGACCCGCTGCTCCCCCGCGCGCCGCGGCTGTTCCTGCACCGGTCGGAGGTGGCAATGCCGCTCGGGACGCTGCAAGCGCCCGTGCCGCCTTCGTTTTCGCGCTGGCTGGCCGATGCGGAGCCCGAGCCGTTCGAGGAGCGCCTGGACGCCGCGCTGCGCCGCCGCTACACGCTCGGGATGACGCAAGAAACGACGGCGTTTCGCCTGCTGGACAGCGTCTCGGACGACCTGACCATCGATCGCTACGGCCCGGACGTGGTGCTCAGCAGCCTTGTGGATCTGAACGAGAAAGCCGGCACGGCGGCGGTGCAGGCCGAGCTGGGCGCCGGCGTGGCCATGGCGCGGCGCATCGGGGAGCGGCTCGGCGCCCGCTCGGTGTACCTCAAGCTTCGACCACGCCAGACGAATACCTTGGTCGATGCCGTCGCCGCCGGTCTGGCGCCGCAAGCGCCGGTGTACGGGCTGCAGGTGGGCGACGCGGTCGAGATCCTCGAGAACGGGCTCAAGTTCGGTGCGCGGCTGGGCGGCGGGCTCGGCACTGGCATCTACCTGGATCAACGCGACAATCGCCGCTGGGTGCGCGACCACTGCGCCGGGTTGCGCGTGCTCAACACCTTCGCCTACACCTGCGCGTTTTCCGTCGCCGCCGCGGCGGGCGGCGCCTTGAGGACCGTCAGCATCGACGCCGCTGCCTCCGCGCTTGCCGATGGCCGCGCCAACTTCGAGCGCAACGGGTTCGAGGACGCCGAACGCCACGACCTCATCCGCGGCGATGTCTTCCATTGGTTGCCTAGACTTGCACGCCGCGGCGACCGCTTCGACTTCATCATCCTCGACCCGCCGAGCTACTCGCGCGTCAAGACGCGGCGCTTCTCGGCGTCCAGCGACTACGCGGACCTGGTTGCGACGGCGCTGGGACTCCTGGCGCCCGGCGGCTCCTTGCTGGCGTGCAGCAACAGCCTGGGCATCGACCGCAAGCGCCTGCACCAGATGGTGATGGACGGCGCGCACCTCGCGGGCCGCAACCTCTGCGCCGTGCAGCACCGTCCGCCGAGCCTGGACCATCCCGGCGGCAGGATGAAGGCGCTGGTCGCGCGGTTCGACTGAGAGACGAGCCTCCACAAGCCAGCGCCGCACCTCCACTTTTCTGAAATCCTCCATGGCTGCGCTTGCATCGGGCCCTGGCCTGCGTAGGCTCGATCTCCGCCGCACTTGCGGCCCCGCCCCCTTGCGCCCCGGAGCCTTCCTGAATCCCCTTCGCCTTCGCATCCTGGCCGTCCTGGGCCTCGCCATGCTCGCAACCGCCTGTGTGGACAGCACTGTGCGGCCCATCGAGAACACGCACACGCCGTGCCAGCCCCTGGTCATCGTGCCGCCCGCCAACGTGACCGTGGCGGAGCTGCTCAGCATCGACGATGCCATCGAGCTGTGGCACGGCCGCGGTGCGCCGAACCTGACCCGCGAGGAGGTACCGGGGGCGCCGCACGTGCCGCTGCGCTTCGAGACCGCGGCGGGCATGTTCTACGGCATCTACCTGGACCACATCGGGGAACTGGTCATCAACACGACACTGACCGACCGGCGGGAGCGCGCCATCACCATCGCGCACGAGCTCGGCCACGTCATGGGACTGGTGCACATTGCCCGCACCACCCGGACTTCGTTGATGAATACCGGCAACCTCGTGACACCGCCGCAGCCAAGCGACACGGCTGCCTTGGCGGTGCAGTGGGGAGCCTGTCCGCCCGCCGCTCCCTAGCCTCAGGCTGACGCCGAATTGGCATTCCGGCCGCCGGCATTCCGCCGTCATGCGCACACGTTTGCCCTCGACCACGTGCTGCAACCGGCAGCCGCGCTTGATTTCGCACGGCTGAACCGCTGTCCTGTGCAAGCAGACACGCCACGACCTGCGGACGACGTGCCCCTCGGGCGCGCGTACGAAGAGCGCACGACTCCTCGCGATTCGCCGCGAAGAGCCTCGCGCAGGCATGGGCGTGGGAAGGGGTCGTCGGACGACCTCGACCAGCGCGAGAGGGCCGACCTCTCTTGGGAGTAACCGACCATGAAGACGCTCATCCTGACGTGGACCACGTTGCTACTGGCCGCGCTGGCACCTCGCCTTTGCCTGGCGCAATCGCCGATGGACACCAATGCGCCGATGCCGACCGCGACCGAACCGTCGCCGTTGTTGGAGCCCATTCCGCCTCTTCCGGAGTACGAGCCGTCCGATACCAAGCCCAGCTACGTCAAGTCGCCGGCGGGCATGTACTTCATCGGTGGCGGCGGCCCCGGCGGCTTCGTGACCAACGCCATGACGGACGTGACCAAGGTCGGCGGCGCGTATGACGTGCGCCTCGTGTACGGCTCGCGCAGCCCGATCGCCTTCGAGGCGGCCTACATCGGCTCGGCCACCAGCATCAACGCGCTTGGCCTCGCCAACAACGCGTACCTGTTTGGCAATGGCGCGGAAGGCAGCGCGCGCTTCAACGTCCTCAGCAAGGGCAACTGGCAGCCGTACGTCACCGTCGGCGCCGCGTGGAAGCACTACGCCCTGCGCAGCGACGTCAACACGTCGAACGTCAACGGCAGCGACGACGTCCTCGAAGTGCCGGTCGCGACTGGCATTGCATGGCGTTATGCCGGCTTCATCGCCGACGCCCGCGCCGCCTACCGCCAGTCGTTCATGACCGACCTCATCGGCCACAACGACCTGTCGAACTGGACCGCGCAGGCGCACTTGGGCTTTGAGTTCTAGAGACTAGCCCTTCACGATGGCCTGACCGGCAAGGCGGCCGGTCAGGATGCAGCCGCCAAGGAAGGTCCCCTCCAGCGCGCGCAGCCCGTGCATGCCGCCGCCGCCGAATCCTGCGGCCTCGCCCACGGCGTAGAGGCCCGGAATCGGCTGCCCGGCAGCGTCCAACACCCTGGAATTCAAATCGGTTTGAATGCCACCCAGGCTCTTGCGTGTCAGGATGAACTCGCGCACGGCGATGAGCGGCCGAGCGCCCGGGTCGTCGATGGCCGCGAACTTGCAGGTGCGGAAGCGGTCGCCGCGGTACTGGCGCGCCTGGGCGATGCGCCGCAGCTGGTCATCGTTGTGGTAGGTCGGCCCGCGAGCGATCTGCCCGTCATAACTGCGGATTTCCTGGCCGAGCACCTCGCCGTCCACGCTCTTGTCGCCGGTCAGCGCGTTCATCTTGTCGACCAGCTCCGGCACGGACGCCGCCGTCACGAAGTCCGGGCAATGATCAATGAAGTCCTGCACCAGCGCCTTGCTGCCGAAGATCATGTTGGCGAAGAAGCGGGCGTAGCTCTTGTCGCGGATGGCCTGGTTGAACTCCGAGCCGGAGACCGCCAGCTCCTTGTGCGCGATCTTCAAGTTCATGATCTGCCAGGAGTATTTCTTGGGCTGCTTGGCAATCGTCTCCACCAGGTAGCGCGTGTCGAACGCGGTCACCAGCGGCGGATCGCCAAAGCGCTTGCCGTGCGCATCGACCCACAACGCCGACTTCGGCGGCACGAGGCTCAGGCCGTGGTGCTCGTGCCGGCCCTTCCAATGGTGCACGCCAGCCGCGTAATTCCACATCTTCTCCAGGTGCGTGACCTGGCCGCCGTGCTGCTCCACGACGTCGTGCATCTTGCCGTCCGCCTCCGGGTGCGAGCCGTTGAGCAGCACCTCCGGCGGGCTGCCCCACGCCGGGTACCAGTGCCGCCGCACGCGGTCCAGATCGCCGGCAATGCCGCCCGCCGCCACGACAACTGCGCCACCCATCGCCGTGAAGGCCTCGCCGGTCGCCTCGTCGATGCCGCTGCAGCCGACGATCTGGCCGGCCTGGCTGGTCAGCTCGACGACGCGATGCTTCTGGAAGATCTGCAGCTTGGCGGCATGCGGATGCGCTTCGAGGTGCGCCAGCAGCGCCAGGATCAGGCCGTGACCGGTGCCCCAGACGATGTGGAAGCGCGGCACGCTGTTGCCGGGGGTGAACAAGCCGCGCTCCACCCAGTTGACAACAGGAAGGAATTTCACCTTGCGCGCCGTCAGCCAGTCATGCACGTCCACGCGCGAGCGCCCGATGAAGGTCTCCGCCCAGCGCAGCGGCCACGTGTCGGCGTCGGTCAGCTCGCCAAACGCCTTCCAGTCGCGCAGGGCCAGCTCCGGGTTGTCCCTGATGCCGGACTTGCGCTGTTCCGGTGAGTCGCAGCAGTAGACGCCGCCAAAGGATTCGCGGGCGAGGCCGCCGAGGCGATCGGGCGTGGAGCGGTCGAGCAGCACGACGCGCTTGCCATGGTCGAGCAGCTCGATGGCTGCGGCGAGGCCGGCGAGACCTCCACCGATGACGACGACGTCTGCTTCGTGCACGCGAGCCATGGATCCCCCTTTGGGCACCCGGCCCTGGCCGGGGCGCGACGCGAGCTTAGGAGTTGTGCAAGAACTCGGCAACCTTTCGCGATCCCGGCGGCTTGCGCACCAGCGAAGTCACCAGCGCCACACGTAGTACACGACGTCATCGCCGGGGCGGTAGTAGTCGGCGATGCGGCCTTCCTCGCGAAAGCCGGTCGCCAGGTAGAAGCCGCGCGTGCCGCCGTAGTCTTCGCGCCCCGCGGTCTCGAGCACGATGCGCTGGCCGCCGCGGGTTCCGACGAACTCCGCGCAAGCTTGACACAAAGCCCGACCGATGCCGGCGCGGCGTCGCTGCGGATCGGCGGCGATGAAGTAGAGGTGCCATGTGCTCTCGGTGAACGGGGTGCGGCCGATCGTGGCGTAGCCGCAGATCGTACCGTCCAACTCCGCGACAAGCGTGGGATAATCGCCTTCGGGCCCAGCCGTGGGGCCATCGCCCAGGAAGATGTCGATGAGCTCCAGGGCGACGCGCTGCTCCTCCTCGTCGAAGTTGTCGACGCGGCTGAGCAATGCTTCAAGAATTTCGCGGTCATCGGGCTGAGCGAGGCGCAGCGTCACGGGGGACGGGGCGGACATGGGGGTCCTTGCTTGAAGTCAGCGCGCCGTCGCCCACGCCAGTTGCAGCGCGACGAAGCGCGGAAAATCGAGGCCGAGCGTTGGCAGCGCACGCTGCAACCCGGCGTCCGGCGAGATGTCGGGATTGCCGTTCACATCAATGACATGGCAGGCGCCGCTGGCATCGACGCGCAGATCGAGGCGGGCGTAGCCGGAGAGCTGCAAGGCGCGAAACGCCGATTGCGCAATACCCATCAGCTCTTGGCGCAGCATGTCGTCCATCTCGGCCGGGTAGTGGCTCGGCGTCTTCTGGTACGCCTCCGACTCCGGATGCCACTTGCCGGCGTAGGTGAGGATGCGCGGCTCCCCGGCGGGCAGCCCGCGCAGGTCGATCTCGCCCAGGGCGATGTGCTGCGGCGACGCGCCGCCGGGTCCCAGCATGAGCACATTGATTTCGCGGCCTTCCACGTAGCGCTCGCACAGCGCCGGCAACAGACCGGCCTGCGCCAGACGCGCCACCGCCGCGGTCACTTCCGCGTGCGTCTGGCACACGGAGTGCCGGTCGATGCCGACGCTGCCATCCTGCGCCGTCGGCTTGACGATGGCCGGCAGCGGCACCTGGCCGACCAGCACGCCGTCCTGCCCCACCCACGCGGCATCGGCGATCGGCACGCCGGCGCCGCGCAGCACTTCGCGACAGATCCGCTTGTCGAGGCAAATCGATAGCGAGTGCGCGGTGTTGCCCGTCACGGGCAGGTTCATCAGCTCCAGCAGGGCCGTGGCGTGCAGCTCGAGGCTCGCGCGGCCACAGGCCTCCTCGCAGAGGTTCCAGATCACGTCGGCGCGGCTGCCGGCCAGGGCGGTCCAGAAGGCGGGGATGTCCCAGCCCAAAGGCACCGCGACGGCATCATGGCCAAGACTTTGGATTGCCTCGGAAAGTGCAGCGACGGTCTCGCGCAGATCCGTGTCCGGCGTGTCGCGCTGGGCGCTGTAGGCAATCGCGACGCGCATCAGAGGGCGGCAACCGGTCCAACCGGCAAGGCGGCATCGGCGATGGCCAGCAGCGGCAACACCGCACCACCACGGTCCTTTTTGCGACCTTCACCACGCGCGACCAGGATCGGCCGCAGCACGCCTTGACGGAACTCCGCCTCGCGCACGATGCGGCTGATGAGCGCCTCCCAGCGCCAGCCCATCGCCCGCGCCATCAGCACGATGTCCCCGGAAGTCGGGGACAATCCCGGCAGCGGGTTGGCCTCGATGAAGTACGGCTCGCCATCGCGCCCGACGCGGAAGTCGATGCGCGCCACGTCGCGGCAATCCAGCAGGACGAAGGCCCTCAAGGCCGCGGCTTCGATGCGCTTGCAGACGTCGTCCGGCAGCTCCGGCGGGGTCGCGTAGCGGACACGTGTCGCGTAATCGCGCTTGGCTTCGAGGGAATAGATGAAGTCTTCCGCGCTCTGGCCGATCGGCACGACATGCATCATGCCCACGACTTCCGGCGTCGCGTTGCCGACCACGCCGACCGTGACTTCCGGACCCGCCACGTATTCTTCGATCAGCACCGGGCGGCCGTAGGCGTCCAGCAGGCGCGTCACCAGGCTTTCCAGCGCGGCGAAGTCCTCGCAGCGGCTGTCGTCGCGGATGCCCTTGCTCGAGCCCTCGTCATTCGGCTTGGCAAACACCGGGAAGTTCAAGTCGAAACGCTGCAGGTCCGCGAGCGTCCGGGCCAGCAGCCAACGCGGCGTGCGCACTTCGTCGCAGATCAGCCGCTTGGCGACGGCCTTGTCCAGCGTCGCGGAAAGCGTCAATGGATCCGAGCCTGTGTACGCGATGCCGAGCATCTCGCACAGCGCAGGCACGTGCGCCTCGCGGCAGCGGCCCCCCTTGCCTTCGGCGATGTTGAACACGAGGTCATAGTTGCCGGCGCTCAGCCGCCGCGGCAGCGAGCGATCCGCCTCAAGCACGCTGACCGAATAGCCTTCCGCGCTCAGCATTTGCGCGAGAGCGGCGATGGTCGCGGGGCTGTCGTATTCCTCGAACTCGTCCTCGGTGCCTTCCACGCCCAGCCCTTCGGGGCGGACGTTGCACACCAGGGCCAGCCGGCGGGTCTTGCGGCGGCGCGCGGCGGTCGCGGTGCTCGGCGACGTGCGTTTGGCGCGCGGCGCGGCGGGGTCCAGGGACTGCACGGCGCGTCCAGCCAGGGTCCAGTCCAGCTGCCGGGCGCGGGCCGTCAGGGGGCGCGCAGCGGCCTTGCGCAGGGCGCCAGCTTTGGAGGGAGGCTCCTCAGGCTCGTCGGCGAGGGTCGCCTCGGCCTGCGTGAGGGCGTCCCAGAGCGGCTGGGGGGCCGAGGGAGGTTCCGCGTGGACTTGTTCGCTCATCGTCGTTCCTTGTCGGGTCGGTCAGGGGGGACACACGCCTTGCATCCACGACGCGAACCGTAGGCCGAAACGCATGGGAGTCAAGCGCGAATTCGCGATTCCTCGCATCGTTTGCCTGCCGTGCTCGTGCGCCGCTCCCCATGTTACCGATTTCGCGCCGGGCTCGCGTCCCTTTGCATGCCCGCGCCCCGTGCGCTGGCCCGCCAGCGCTGCGATCGATCCGCCTGCACGGCTCGCCCGACTCTGGCAATTGCGTGTTCGTAATGATGAATTCTCGAAGTTGCGCCGCGCGGCGCGGATCCGCGCGCGCCGCGTCTGGCGGCGTGCGGCAAAACCCGTATGCTTGGCCGCCCAAGCGCAGCCCGCATCCGCCGCTGCGCCTCGCCCAGGAGCCGCCGTGATTGCCCGCCAACTTCTTGTCTTGCTTGCTGTCTTTGCGATCGCCGGCTGTTCCTCCGCAGACCCCGCTGCCGCCTCGGGTGCCTCCGCCGACGCCGCCGGCGCGGATTCGTCCAAGGCCGGGCTCGACAGCGCCAGTGCCGATGTCGCCGCCAAGGCCGACATCGCGGCCGTGGACGCGCCACCGTCGACCGACTCCGCCGGCGACACGACCGCCGCACCGACC
>CAIXAA010000847.1 GCA_903917305.1 uncultured Myxococcales bacterium
ACGCCTGGCGCCAGCGAGGGCGACGCGCAAGCCGCGACGAGCAGCATCAGGAGCGTCGCTGCGCCAAGTCCTTGCTTCATCTGCACTCCCGCAGCCTCCCGACCGCCGCCCGCCCTGGAGGCAGCCTGACCGGGAGCGATGCTGCACTGCTCCCGCGGCACTGTCCAGGCACGTTTTCCGGCGCTCAGGCACACCACGCCCAGCCTGCCCTTCCTGCCGGCCCCACGGCTGCAGCAGCAGGAAGGCAAACCCGAACCCGCCCTTACCGCGGCGCCTTCTCCACGGCTTCCGGCCGCGCGAAGACCAGCACGCGGTCCACGCCGCTCAGCTCGAACAGCCACGGCTTGGGGTAGGCGCTTTGCGCAAACTCGCGCATCTCCGGCATCAGCGCCAGGCCGTGGCGGTCCAGCAGCACCAGCACCTCCGGCGGATCGGCGACCAGGGAGCCGAGGAACTCGGCGCGCGCGATGTCATCGTCGCGAAAACGCTTGGTGTTCGTGTCAGCCATGCGGTGCCAGAGCGGGCGCGGAATCTCCAGGGACAGCAGCGGCGCGAGGTTCGAGTCGCCGAGGATGCGCGCCTCGCGCTTGAGCATGCCGCGCAGCGCCCGCGCCGTCGCCCGCACGCGCGCGGACACGTCGATGGTGTGCGTGACGCGCAACTGCAGCCGCCCTGCCGTCGTGGGCAGTTGCAGGACGAACAGCGTCAGCAGCGTCGCCAGGAGCGCGGTGCGGGCGATGCGGTGCGTGGCGCCCAACTCGAAGGCGACGTGGACGCCCGCCGCCGCCAGCAACGCGAACAGCGGCAGCGCGATGGCCATGTAGTAGGCGTGGACGGAACCGAACAAGGCCAGGATCGTCAGCGCAAAGGCGGCGGCCAGCGCGAGCGCGGGCAGCTGCTGGCGTGCGTCGTCAGGCAGCGGCGCGCGGCGCCAGGCCGTCGCGAGCAAGCCGAGGGCGATGGCGGGCAACCATGCGAAGTGGCTGAGGATCTGCGGGGCGAAGATGCGCGTCCAGCGGCTGGCGGTCTCGAACTCCGACGGGCGGCCGAGCGGGGAGAGGTAGACCTGGTCAAAGAAGGCGAAGCCGAAGACGGCCAGGCAGAGCAGCCAGAAGCCGGCGAGGAAGGCGAGGCACCAGGCAGCGGCGGGCCACCAGCGGCGGCCGCCGAGCAGGCACAGGGCGGCCAGCCACACAACGGCGACGGCGCCGACCAGGGTGGAGGTGCCGACGCACAGGGCGACGGCGACGCCGGCCGTGCGCTCCCGGCCGCGCGCGGCGGCGGCGATGGCGACGGTGAGGAGCAGGACGCCTTCGCACAGGCCGGTGAACTGGCCGCCGCCGGCGAGGACGGTGTCGCTGGTGATCCACAGCCCCAGGGCCGTCAGGCCGGCGACGCGCGACCAGGGACGCGCGGTGAAGTACAGCAGCACGGCCGTGGTGAGCGAGGCGCAAATCGGCAGCAGCTTGGCGGCGTAGACCGATGTGGGCAGCACGAAGTCGAGGTGCACGACCGGCACAAGCTGCAAAGGCGGGTGCGAAAAGAAGAAATCGCGGTAGGGCGTGGAGCCGGCGCCGACCATGCGCGCCATGGCGGCGTACATCCACTCGTCGGCGGGCAGCAGGCCCGACTGCGCCACCAAGGCGACGGCAAAGAGCAGCAGCAGCAGCAGCGCCACGCCCTGATCCCAGGACCACGCCGGCACCTTGAAGTAGCCCGAGGAAGGCGTGCGCATCACAGCTTGCGACCTGGCGTGCCGAGATCCCAGCCGCCGCCCATGCCGAGCGCTTCGCCGAGGTGCTTCTCGCACAACGCGTCCGGGCCTTCAGCCTTGCGGGCGGCGTCGCAGGCGGCGCAGACGACGGCCTCCTCGTAGACCCGCTCCGCGCGCAATTCCGCGAAACCTTGGAGGACGCGCTGATCGCCCCGCTCGCTGGCGCGTTCGTCGGCCCACGAGGCGACGACCGGCCCCGCGCGGCGCGTTTTGCCAGGCTGTGCAGGCGGCTTGGACATGGACACGGTGACCCGCTGCGCCGGTCTTCGCTTGCGCGTGGCGCTGCAGGGCGGCACTATGACTGCACTCGCCGGCCCGCGCAACGCTGCAGGGGGCCGCGCGCAGGAGCCGCATGTTCGAGGCCAGGAGCGACATCGACATCGACACGCCGGCAGAGGCGCTGTTCGATGTCCTGTGGGATGTCGCCAAGTATCCGGACTTCATGACGGACATGGTCGACAGCTGGGCGGAGCCCGGCGCGACGCCGCTCGAGCAGATCGCCACGCACCGCGTGCAGTTCATCCGTTCGCGGACGTACACGGTGCACTTGAAGGCCGAGCCGCCGACCCGCATCTCCTGGAAGCTGGTCCAAGGCGAGAACATGCGCATCAACGAAGGGCATTGGCTCATCCAGCCCCGCCCGGATGGCGCTGGATGCACGTTGGAATACGTGCTGCGGATCGAGCTTGCGCTCAAGTTGCCCGATGCTATCGTCAAGCGGCTGACGGCGTTCAACCTTCCGACGATGATGCGCCAGATCAAGGCGCACGCGGAGCACCAGCAGCGCATGCGTGTGACCGGCTAGCGCCGGCGAGACCAGGTGCATGGACGAGCGGCACGCGACATCGA
>CAIXAA010000848.1 GCA_903917305.1 uncultured Myxococcales bacterium
AGGTTCAACGGGAGCTCCTTGCCAGGCGGCCAGCGCGGACACGACAGGCGCAGCGGGCTTGCGGCTCAGAGGCGCGCCAGAAATGACACTTCCTCGCGCGCCGCCGCGGCGAATCCCGCATCGGGTGAGCTTGCGGCCCAACCAGCAGCCCACGGGCATCGCCATTCTTGGCGATCCTGTCAAGTAGCGCGCTGCGCCGCCCACAACAGACCGCAGAAAAGCAGCAGCCACAGGGCGCGGCGGCCGGCGAAAGCGAACCAGCGCTCGTTGCCGCCGGGGACGGTGCGGCCGCGCAGCGGCAACAGGCGCACGGCCAGCCAGCACACCGCGACGCCGGCCACACGCACCGAGCGCGCCGCGCCGGCTTGCCCGGGAGCTGCCGACGCGGGAAACCACGCGAGCACCAGCCAGACCGCGCCCACCAGCCACGTCAGGAGCGCAGGCAAGGGCGCGTGCTTGGGCAGGAGGCGCCAGAGCGGCGGCCGTGGCGGCTCCCCCGCGGCGGTGTGGCGCCAGCTCGCCGCGACGAAGCCGAGGGCGAGCAGGGCCACCAGCAGCGCCTGCACCGGCCCGGTGGTGCGGGTGCCTTGCAGCTCCGGGCAGGCAATCAGCGCCGGCAGCAGCCCGGCGAGACCCGCGCCCAGCACGGCAAAAGCTTCGCCTGACAGCGACGCCACGATCATGCCCAGCGGACTGGCCCACAACAGGCACAGCACGGGCAGCGTCACGGCCTCGTCGGGGTAGAGAAACGCCGCCGGCACCGCGGCGACGGCCAGCCACAGCGCCAGCCCCCACAGCAGCACCGGTCGCAGAGCGACGCCGCGCCCGAAGACCGCGCGCAGGTGCTTGAGCGTTTTGCGCGCGCGAGGCAGCATGCCCCCCATGATAACGCCTGCCCGGGTCTTGACCAGATGCGCGTGTGCCGGCGCCTTGCTCGGCCTGCTCCTGTCCGGTTCGGCATGGGCCCGCGACATGACGGGAAAGGCCGGCTTTGGCCTGACCGCGTCGAGCGCGGGGCCGCCCAGCCTGTCCCTGCGCTATTGGCGCACGCAGTCGGCGTACGAGCTGCTGGTGGCGGCGACGTCGCACTCGACCGACTCGGTACAGGTCGATGCGACGCACAGCGCCTCGGTGCTCGATACGCAACTGCGCGCCGCGATTGGCATCTTGTACCGGATCGCCGACCATCCGCGCGCCAGCCTCGTGGTCGGTCTTCGGCCGTGGATCCTCTACGAATACGGCGGCACGGACACGACCAGCTCCATCACCAAGACCACCGTGCGCACGGGCGACAACTTCCCGCTGCGGTGGGGCGTCGAGGTGCCGCTGCAAGCGGAGATGTTCCTGACCGATCACTTCGGGCTGCTGGCGCTCGTCAGCCTGTCGTTCGGCACCGGCGCGCCGCTGGGCACACCGGCGGATCAGCTGAGCTTGCATGCGCAAAACGGCAGCAAACTCATCATGCTCGGCGGCGCGTTCGGCGGCGGCGTGGGCGCGTCCTACTACTTCTGACCGGGCACTCCCATGCACATCGCGCTCATCGAACCGGAGATCCCCGGCAACACCGGCAGCATCGGCCGCGTCTGCGTCGGCACCAACACGACGCTGCACCTGGTCGGCAAGCTCGGGTTTTCGCTGGATGAAAGCTACGTGCGGCGCGCCGGGCTGGACTACTGGCCCAAGGTTCGGCTGCAGCAGCACGCGGATCTGGCGGCGCTGCAGGCCGCGCTGCCGGGGTGCGCGCTGCGTTTCTTCAGTGCGCACGGGCCGATCCGCTACGATCGCGTGGCGTACGGGCCAAACGACGTCTTGATCTTCGGCGGCGAAAGCAAAGGGCTGCCGGCGGCGATTCGCGAGCAACATTCGGATTCGCTTGTCTATTTGCCAACGACGGGCGACATCCGCAGCCTCAACCTCGCCAATGCCGTGACGGCGGTGGTGTACGAGGCGCTGCGCCAGCAGGGCTTTCCCGGTTTGATTTCCTAGCCTTACAGCACACCCATGCGCGGCGACAGCACGCCTTCCGGGTCCCAGGCGCGCGCGAGGGCGGCGAGCAGCACCTTGGCGGCGGGCGGCATGCGCTCGCGGGTGGCGGCGCGCAGGCGCTGGCCGCTCGCGATGGGCACCGCACCGGCGTCGAGCAGGTGGTGGCCGCGCAGCACGAGCGGGTGCTGATCCGGCCGCGCGCCCTCCAGGCTGCAGGCCAGACGCAGGTAATCGCTGCCGACGGCCCATTGGCGCACGGGCGGATCGGTCAGTTCGGCGCCCAAGGCATCGGCAACGTCGAGCACGGCGGCGACATCCGGCCAGCTGACGCGCAGCTCCAGCGTTGGCCCCTGGACGCCCGACGCGCGCGGGAACTCCCCGGCCTGCTGGCCGAGGCGGGCGCGCGGCTCCTCGCTGCGAAACGCGCCCAAGTGGATGCCGTGGTGGGCGAAGTCCGCCTTGACGCGGCTGGTGACAGCCGGGAGATCGTCGTCGCCGCGCCACGTGACAGCGCGCACGTGGATGTGCAGGCGACCGGAACCTTCGGCAATCAGCACCGAATCCACGAGCCGCGCCGACAAGGCGGCGCGCGCGGCACTGAGCGCGGCCAGCAGCAAGGGCCGGCCCGGCTCGGCGTGCGCCGTCGACCAGGCGATGTGCGGCGCGCGGTGCAGGCGCAGCGTGACCTCGCACAGCACGGCCATGCGCCCCTCGGCCGCGAACAAGATCGCGAGAGGATTGGGCAAACCTTCACCTAGCCAGGGCGGTTGACCGATGAGATCGGAGCTGCCGACCTGCAGCGTGCGCCCGCCGCCGGTCACGACCTGGGCGCCGACCACATCCGCGAGCAAGGAGCCTTCGCCCAAGCCCAATTCGCCAGGTTCGCCCGCCGCCAGCAGGCCGCCGAGCGTGTCGCCGCTGAGCAGGCTGGGCAGGCCACGCAGGCACAGGCGCGCTGGCCGTGCGGCGCGGTCGATGGCGCTGACGTCGACGCCGGCGCCCACGGTCACGATGCGGCGGCTGATGTCGATGGCGGGTGGGCGGCCCAGGCCGCGCGTGTCGACGACGACGGCGTCGCGCAGGAGGTCCGCGTGGGCGCCGGCCATCCGGCCGCGCACCTCGACGGGCACGTGGCGCTGGCGACCGATGCGGACGATGTGCTCGACGTGCTCGGCGTGGGCGGGAAGTGCGACGGCGATGGGGCCTTCGCGGCCGGCGGGGTCGAAGCCGCAATGGCGGCGCGCAGCTTCGCCGAGCAGCACGCGATCGCGGCCCAAGCGATCGACGAGATCCGCCTGCGCCGCACCCGCCATGGCCCCGCTGCCTTCCATGCGCAGAGCGTAGTTGCAACGTCAGGACTTGCCAAGCGACCGCGGCGCTATCCGTAGAACCGCTGCAGCAACTGCAGCGTGACGTTGGCCAGCGCGTGGTGCACGGCCGGCGCGGCGATGGTGCGGCCGCGCTCCGCCAGCCAGGCAAACAACAGGCCGGGGAAAAAGACGAGCAGGCGACCAGGCTCCGGGATCGCGACGAGGTGGATCAGGGCGAACAGCAGGGCGCTCAGCACGTGCGCGGCGCCGAAAGGCACGCCGAGGATGCGGCGCCGGGCAGGCAGGACGCTGCGCAGGCGGCCGAGCACGTAGCCGCGAAAGAACATCTCCTCGGGCACGGCGACCGCGACGACCTGGCCGAGCAAGAGCCAGAGCAGCCACCAGTAGCGGGCCGCGGCGCGCACGGGCAGATCGATGCGCACGCCTTCGGAACCGGCCAGGATCGGCGCCGCGGCGCGGTGGCCGTCGGGCGCGAGCAGATCAAAGTCGGCGGCCGCGGCGGGCTCGGCGATCACGCGACCGCCCGGCGCGATGCGGCGCTGCGTGCAACCGGGCTGCGCGGACGGACAGGCGGGCGTCAGCGTCAGCGTCTGCGGCGTCGCGTTCTCGATGGCAAGGCCGCGATCTTCTTCGTAGATGCCGACGTGCGGCCCCGGCGCGGTGCGCAGGCGGCCATGGAACTCCTCGCCGGCGCTGGCCAGGCCCGGCCCCGCGCCGCGCTGGCGCCCGAGGATCTGGACCTGCAACACGTCAAAACCAATCGCAAATGGCACGAGCACGAGGAGGCTCGCCAGCAGGCCGAGCGCAACGCCGCGCCGCAAGGGCGCGCCTTCAGTGCCAAGCACGTCGTCCTTGAGGTGCCACAAGCGCGCGGCGCCAAGGGGCAGCAGCACGAACGCCGCGGCGATCAGCGTGCCGGCGTGGGGCGCGATCGCGGGCACCGTGGCGGCGAGGCCTTCGGCCATGGCGATCGCCAGCGCGGCGACGCCCGTCACCGCGAGCACCTCGCGCAGGACCGCAGCCCGCGACGGCGCAGCGGCGCTCACGTCTTGGCGGCCGTGTCGAGGAAGGCCTGGAACGCGCCTTTGTGCTTGCCTTCGTCGACGCGCTCCAGGTGCAGCACGAAGCGCTTGCCGCCGGTGACCTCGGTCGGGATCTGCAGCAGCTTGCCGCTCAGGAAGATGGTCCGGTAGATGCCATCCACTTCGATCGGCATGTTGACGGTGATCGGCTCGTCGAGCTCCGGCGGGGTCTCGCGCGTCACGATGATCGCGACCTGCTTGGCCACCGACGTCAGGCGCCCGGCGAAGAACTGGTTCTGGCGCACGAAGGTCACCGGCGTGTCGGTGATGCGCAGCGGGCGCTTGTCGTCGTTCGGCTTGCCGGGACCCGGGCTGCTGGCCGGAATGACGCCAGCCACGGCGATCGAGGCGCCGGCGGAGATCGGCCCTGAGCCGAGCTTGCGCTGAATCGGCATCACCGAGTCACTGTTCACGTAGTGACGGTGGGGCTGGATCTGGGCATCGGGCGGCGGCGGGTGCGGGTTGTGGGGAACCGGCGGCGCTTCGTCCTCGGCGGAAGGCCGCGAAATGGGCGGGCGAAACGGCGCCAGGACATCGACCGAGGACGAGGAGTTCAGGCCCGAACGGCTCACCAGGCGCCGCTCCCCGGGCGCCAGGGCGTAGACGGGCCAGGATTGCGACGGATCCTCAACGCCGACTGACCCTTCGGCGCTGGCACGGCGGCCGACGGCCAGGGACGGCTCCTGATCGCGCGGCGTGAAGGCACGGCTGCG
>CAIXAA010000849.1 GCA_903917305.1 uncultured Myxococcales bacterium
CTTCTCCCAAGTCTTCGTCAACCTCCTCGTGAACGCCGCGCACGCGGTGGCGGAGCGCCCCGAGGGCCCCATGAAGATCGTCGTGACCTCGCGCAGGGAAGGCGACCGCGTCGTCGCCGAAGTATCGGATACGGGCCCAGGAATCCGCCCCGAGCACCTGCCACGCCTGTTCGAGCCGTTCTTCTCGACCAAGAACGCTGCGGTCGGCACCGGCTTGGGGCTGTCGATCAGCCGCGACATCATCCAGCGCTACGGTGGCGAGCTGAGGGTCGAGTCTTCGTTCGGCAACGGAGCCAAGTTCGTCGTGGTGCTGCCGACAACGACCGCCGCCATTGCCGCGGAGGAGGCGGCGGCGGCGGCCGAGTGCCGGCCCTAGCCGAGCGGCAATGGCGCACGGGCCTCCACGGCGGACGGCTCCACTCCGTTCCTCATGGCGCGAAACGCTGCGGCGCGCTCGGCGAGTGCCGCTGCGCCGGATTCGCCCCCTGGATCACGCCCAGCGCACGCGCGTGCCCGGCCAGCGCGGCCACCGTGCGGTCGATCTGGCCGCGCGTGTGGTGGGCGTTGACGATGAAGCGGATGCGGCCTTCGTTGACGCCGACGGCCGGGTAGACGATGGGGACCGAAAAGATGCCCTCCAAGTAGAGGTTCGCGCACAGGCGGTACAACTTTTCGAGATCCGGAACGAAGACCGGAATGACCGGGCTCTGGCTGGTGCCCAGATCGAAGCCTTCCTGGACGAGCCGCGCGCGCATGTAGCGGTTGTTGTCGTGCAGGAGCGCCGCGTGGCTGGGGTTGTCGCGGATCTCCTCGAGCGAGGCCAGGATCGCCGCGGCGTCGGGCGGCGTCAGGCAAGCCTGGAAGATGTACGCGGACGACGAAATCTGCAGCAAAGTTCGGTACTTGGCCTCGCACGCAATGAAGCCGCCGATGGACGCCGTGGCCTTGGAGAACGTGGACATGATGAAGTCCACCTGATCGGTGACGCCCTGCTCGCGGCAGTAGCCGCCGCCGTTCTCGCCGTAGAAGCCGAAGGTGTGCGCCTCGTCGACATAGAGGAAGAAGCGGAAATCCTTCTTGAGTGCGGCGATCTCGCGCAGCGGTGCCAGGTCGCCGCTCATGGAGTAGGCGCTCTCCACGGCGACGAAGACGTTCTCGTGGTTGGGGCCGTACTGGGCCAGCTTGGCGGTCAGATCCTCGACGTCGTTGTGGCGGAAGGTGACCCACTTGCGCCCCGACAGGCGCGCGCCGTCGAACATGCTGGCGTGCGCCTCGCGGTCGATCAGCAGCAGATCCTTGGGGCCCGGCAGCGCCGAGAGCGCGCCAAGGTTGGCGCTGTAGCCGGTCGAGAACAGCAGCACGGCCGGCTTGCCGACCATGCGCGCCACTTCCGGCTCGATCTGGTGGTGCAGCGAGCTGAGCCCGCCCGAAGGAGCCGACGTGCCGCAGCCCGTGCCGAAGCGCGCCAAGGCCTCCTGCGCCCTGGCGATGACGCGCGGCTCGCGGTTCAGGCCGAGGTAGAGGTTGAGGGACCACACGATGCACTCGCGCTTTTCGCCGGTTGCGCCGGACACGATCGTCGCGACGGCGTTGCTGCCCTGCTCCGTGAACAGATCGTGGGCGAACAACTGGGTGCGCGCCTGCTCGTCCTTCATCCGGTGCAGTTCCTCGGCGACCAGCGCGACGTCGGTCACGCCGCGGCGCTGCATCTCGGAGCGGACCTGGCCCAGCACCCGCGCGCCAAGGGCGCGAAACGCGTCAAGCACCGCGCTGGTGATCCGCGCCTCGGCATCGGCAGTGACGCCGATGAACTCGATGCCCAGTCCAACCTGGCCGGCGGGAAGGCCGTGGTGGCGGCACACCCGGCCACGCACGCGGATCGGCTCGGCCGGCGTCACGAGGATCTCCAGGCCAACTTCGGTTTCCTCTGGGAGGATCGGTCCCGCGGTCAGCAGCGCGCCGCCGACCGACAGGTTGGCCACTTCGTAGGCATGGGTCGCCGTCTCCACATGGACCAGCGAAGGCGCCCCGACCGAGACGCGTGCATGGGTACGTAGCAAGCTCATTGCGATCCTCCCTCTTGCAGAATGTAGTCGACGAGCTTGTTGATGGTGTCGCGCTCGTACAGGATCCCTTGAGGCACATCCTTGCCGGTCATCTGGCTGATTTCATATGCGATGTTCACGCTGGCCAGCGAATCGACCCCGTACGTGTACAGGGACCCGTCAGGGCGCAGCACGTGCCGCGGCACCGCGCTGATGTCGCTGATCAGGTCGGTCAGCCGCTGGCGCAGGTCGTTGCGCACCGAGCCGCCCGACACGCGCGCCTCCGCCTCCAGGTCGGTGACGAAGTCGAGCGTCTCTTCGAACAACGCGCGCCGGCACGCACGCCGCTGGATCTTGCCGCTCGTGGTCTTCGGGATCGTGCCCGCGCGGATGAGCGCGATGCGGTGGACGCGCAAGCCGTGGGTCTCCGCCACGGCCCTGGCGACCGCGGAGAGCACGTCGTCCGACGACAACGGAGCCGGCGTCACCGGCAGCACCGGTTGGGAGTCGGAGAGCCGGCGCTCCGGCAGCCGGATCGAGGGCCGCGCCGCGCGCCGCTCCACCTCGGCGACGACCGCCAGCCGCTCTTCGCCATCCTCCTCGAACGAGAACGCCGCGCAACAGCCTGCGCGAATGCTGGGATGCGCCTCCTGGACCGTCTGCTCGATGTCCTGCGGGTAGTGGTTCATCCCGCGAATGATGATGACGTCCTTGATGCGGCCGGTGATGAAGAGCTGGCCCTCGTGCAGGAAGCCGAGGTCGCCCGTACGCAGGAACGGTGTGTCATCCCCGCCGCGGATGTGGGCGCGCAAGCTCTCCTCGCTGGCGGCCGGCTGGTTCCAGTAGCTCTGCGCGACGCCCGTGCCGGCGATCCAGATCTCGCCGACGCGGCCGCGCAGGACCGGTTCGCCCGTGTGCTGATCGACGATCTCGATGCGCGCGTCCTGGCCAGGTCGCCCGCAGCCGACGACCTTGCGCGTGCCGGGTCCGGGCGGCGAGAGCTCGACCGTGTGGCGCTCGAGCGCGTCGGCGCGCAGGGAAAGGATGACGGCTTCTTCGTCGCACGCGACGGCAGCCACCTTGCAGGTACCTTCCGACAGGCCGTAGCCCGGGCAGAACGTGCTGCGCCGAAAGCCGCTTGGCGCGAAGTGCCGGGCGAACTGCTCCATCGTCTCGGCGCGCACCGGCTCTGCGGCGGTCAAGGCCATGCGCCAACTCGAGAGATCGAGAGCCTGTGCCTCCGCCGCGCTCACCTTGCGCACGCACAGCTCGTAGATGAAGTTCGGCCCGCAGCTGTGCGTCGCGCGGTGGCGCGAGATGGCCTGCAGCCAGGACAGCGGCCGCTGCACGACGTCAATCGGCGACATCTGGATCCCGAGAAAGCCGCCCCACAGCGGGCACAGGATGCCGTACACCAGGCCGAGGTCGTGGAACGCCGGCAGCCAGTTGACCAGCACGGAGTCGGGCGTGTGGTTCCAGCCTTCGTCGAAATACGCGACGTTGTGCATCAAGTTGCCATGGCTGAGCGACGCGCCCTTCGGGTCCGAGGTCGAGCCGGAGGTGTACTGGATGAGCG
The DNA here is from genome assembly GCA_903917305.1 of uncultured Myxococcales bacterium. Lineage (GTDB taxonomy): Bacteria > Myxococcota_A > UBA9042 > UBA9042 > UBA9042 > CAIXAA01. The sequence continues at coordinate 3,622 of CAIXAA010000849.1, forward strand.
CGATGTCGCTCAGGTCCGGACGCGCGGCGCCGGCGAACGGCAACGGCGCCAGGTCGTCCGTGGCCAGCCAGCGCACGTCGCGGAAGGACGGCAACTCCGCGGCGGCCGGCAGCAGCGCCGTGAGCGTCCCCGAGAGCGTCAGTGCCCAGCTTGGCTTGGCGCTCTCCACGATGGCCGCCAGCCGCTGCAAGGAACTCACCGGCTTGAGCGGATTCGGCGGCGGCGCCGGCACCGCGATGGCCCCGGCGTACAGGCAGCCGAGAAACCCTTGGATGAACTCCAGTCCGGGCGGGTACAGCAGCAGCACGCGTTCGCCGCGCAGGTGGTCGGCGCTCAAGTGGGCGGCGATGCGCTGGGCCGCCTCGCGAAGCTCCGCGCAGGTGCATTCGGTGATGCCTTTGTTTTCGCCCAAGTAGCGATAGGCAACCCGGTCGGGAGCCTGATGCGCCAACGCATCGAGAAGAGACACGAAATCCCTGGGCTGGCTTGGCTTCATGACGGATTCTCCAATGCAGGCGGGCAGGTGCCGGCGCGTGGTTCCTCGATCCATGGTGTTGCTTCGACGACCGCGAACGTGATGTCGTCCTCCTGGTCGCGACCGGCGAGGACCTCGTTGACCCGCGCGCTCATCCGGGCCGTGACCTCGTCCACGGGCAGCCCGGCCAGCTCGGCGAACATCTGGCCCACGCGCCGTGTCCCGAATTCGCGCCCGTCCAGCCCGCGTGCCTCCAACAGGCCGTCGGTGCAGACCAGCAAGCGATCCCCTGGGTTGAACGGCACGGAGAACTCCGGCACCTGGAACGAGCAGGAGTCGCCGAGCACCTGACCGCGCGTCGCAAGGCACCGGCAGCCGTCCGGCCCGAGCACGAAAATGGCGGGCGCAGCGGCGTTCCACCAGGTCAGGCGCGCCAGCTTGGGCTCGATGTGCACCGCCGACAGGGTCATGTGGAACGCTCCGCCGAACGCGCGCAGCTGGTGGTCGATCTGCGCCAGCATGTCCGGTGGCGTCGCGTCGGGAAGGAGCTGACGCACCGCACGGAACGCCCCGACCACGACGCCGGTGATCATCGCCGGCGCGGCACCGTGGCCGCTCACGTCGCCGAGCAGCAGCAGCAGCGAGCCATCCGGCTGGATGTCGAACCACCACCAATCGCCGCCGCACTTGGACGCCGGCTGGTGGAAGCCCGCGCCGCGCACGCCGTGGGCTTCGAAGGAATGCTCCTTGGGCATGAGCAGGCTCTGCACGATGCCGAGCAGCTCCAGGTCGCGCGCCATCAGGCTGCGTTCCAGCTCGAAGCGCGCGGTGCGGGCCGTCTCGATGGCGATGGCGATGTGGTTGGCGACGCCGAGGAGCAGCATCAGGTCGTCTTCGCCGAACATGCCCTTGGCCAGGCGGCTGTCGAGGTACACGACACCGAGCAACCGATCGCGCAGCATCAGCGGGACGGCCATGATGCTGCGCAGCCCGAACGTCATGATGCTCGCGGACAAAAGCGCCTCGCCGTCGTCGGTGCCGGCGAGCACGACCGGCGAGCGCGTCTCCAGCACCTTGCGCACCACGCTTTGGCTGATCGACTCGGCACCGGTCCCCGTGCTCGCCTTGAGCGTCAGCTCGCCGGTCGGCTCGTCGACGATGAAGAACAAGGCGCGTTCGGCCCCAAGAACGCGGGCCACTTCGACCAGGGCGGTCTTGGCCTGCTCTTCCAGATCGAGCGTCGATGCCGACGCAAGGCTCACCTGCAGCAGCGCCTCAGCGTAGCGCCGCGCCTGGTTGTCCGCGTGAGAGATGGCCTTTTGCGCCGTCAGCGTCGTGTCCGGGCTCCACACCGCGCGCGACTCGGTGATGCCGAACTCCGCCCGCACGCGGTTGGCCTTGGCGCGCCAACGCTCGGTGACGGCGATCTCGAGGGCCTGGGACGCGAGGAAACTCGCGGAGGAATCGCCTGCCTGGCGCGCAAGCCGCGAGCGTTCGAGGGCCACGTAGTAGGCGCAGCGCCGGCTGTGGCACTGGCGCGCGAGGCGCTCGGCACGGTCCAGGTAGCGGCGCGCTCGCCCCAAGTGGCCATCGGACCGCGCCAGTGCCGCCCGCCACACAAAGGTGTGGCAGCGGAACACCGGGGGCGCAAGGCGCAGCGACAGGGCGCGGATGGCCTGCACCAGCTTGCGCCGCGCCGCCTTGCGGCCTTCCGGGCGCGCGTGCTGGAACTGCGCCAGGCGCGCGTAGCCGGCGAGCATCCGCGCCGCGTTGCTGTAGTAGTCCTCGCTGACGAGGTCGTGGAAGGCCTCCACCGCCTCGTCGACGTTGCGCCCGGTCTCCTCGTTGTCGACCAACTGCTCGAGCACGGCAATGCAGCGCGCGAGCCGCACATAGATCGTGTCGCGCAGCACCTGGAACTGCACCTCGAGCCGATCCCACGCTTCGGAAGCGTCGAGGATGTCGCCCGACACCATCTGCTCGGCGCACTGCACGGACATCGTGTTGTAGCGGAACATCAGGTTGTTGGTGCGTTCCAGCTGGGCCGTGTTGGCGCTCACGTGCTCGATGGCCGCCAGGGACTGGCCCGCGTGCAGGTAGGAGTATGCCTGCTCGCAGATCATCATCGCCGTGTACCAGGAGCCCGGCACGTAGCGGTGCAGGTCCGGCAGCGCTTCGACCAGCATCTCGTTGCCGCGCACGAGGTCGCCTGCCCACTTGGTGCCGACCGCCTGATAGGCGCGGCACACGGACAGCGCGGCACGGTCGCCCAGCTGTTCGGCCATCCGCACGCCGTACTGCGTGTAGCGCTCCATGACGGACTTCAACTTGAACGTGCCGAGGACCGCGCCGTAGACCGACGAGGCGATCGCCGTCTCCGCCGTCGGCCCGAGGAAGTGCACGTTGTAGAAGTCGCGCACGACGAACTGGACCATCAGGAACGGACTGCCCTGGAACAGCGCGATCATGCTGCCGGCGTAGTTGAGCTGCGACACGGTCTGGCGCCGGTCACGCGCCTCGTCGCGCGCATGCCCGTGGCCGATGCCGGTCCAGCGCAGCACCAGGGCCAGCACCCACAGGCCCAGCAGGTGCACGACCCGCGTCAGGTTGCCACGCGGGAACGGGCGGCCGAGCACGTCGTAGGCACTGAACAGCGCGCGGAGCGCCTCGTCGTTGCGACCCTGGCTCGCGTAGGTCAGCGTCAACAGGTAGTGCAGGCGGAAGCGGTCGCGCCGGTCGCGCGCGAGGCGCAGCGCCTCCTCCAGGTGCGCGAACGCCCGATCCAGCCGCCCGGTCATCGCGCACGCGCGCCCAAGCCCTTCGAGCAGTTGCACCGCGACGCGGTCGTAGATGTCGCCGCGCTGCGCCATGTCCAGCGCCAGATCGAGCAGCTCGAACGCCTCCTCGTTGGCGTGCTGCTCGAGTGCGCAGAGGCCAGCTCTCAGGTTGGCCTGCGCGACGCGCCCCGGGTCGCGGTCCCGATGGCCCTGCGCCAGGTGACGCGCCAGCGCATACAGGTCGATCTGCGAGGGATCCGCTGAGCTGTCGAGCGCGTCGGCGATGGCCTGGTGCACGTCGCGCCGCGCCGTCATGGACAGGCTCTCGATGGCGGCTTCGCGCACGCGGTCATGGATGAACGCGTACGTGCCTGGGTAGCTGCGCTCCAGCAGGCCGGCGTGGACCATCTCCTCGATGCAGAGCCCCAACGGAACGGAGCCCGTACCCGACGCTTTCGCCAGGAGGTCGAGCGCGAAGCGGCCGCCGATGACCCCGGCCATCGCCACCAGGCGCGACGCCGCGGGACTCAGCATCCGCAGGCGCAGGACGACCAGTTCCACCACGTCCTTTGGCAGCTTGACGGCGTCGAACTCCGCGGGGTCCGCGAACCAGCGTCCGGCGATCGGGCGCAGGACACCGCTCTCGAGCAGCGTGCGCAGGTACTGGCTCAACCCGAAGGGATTGCCGCTGGTCAGGGCCGTCAGCCGGGTGACGGTCGGCGCATCGAGAGGGCGTCCACCCAGCAACGCGGTGATGAACGCCTCGATGGATTCCGCGGACAGCGGGCGCAATTCAATGGTCTCGCACAGCGCATCGCCTGCCGCAGCCCGCAAGCGCTCGCGCGCCGTCTCGTGGCCCGCGGTGTTGCGCGCGGTCGCCAGGACCATCATGTGCGCCTGTGTCTCGCCGTCGGCCAGCCCCTCGAGCACGCGCAGGCTGCCGGCGTCGAGCCATTGGATGTCATCGAGGACCAGCACCAGCGGCGCGTCGGCCGTGCCGAGGTTGCGAAAGAAGCTTGCAAGTGCCTGGAAGTAGCGCTGCTGCTCCGCATCGGGCTCGAGCAGGCGGATCTCCGGCGTGTCGCCCAGCAACCGTTCAAGGCCGACCGCAAAGCGCTTGACGAGCGGCGCCCACTCGCCGGCCGCTTGCCGCAAGCGCTGAACCGTCTCCTCGCGCTGCCCCTGCGGCATGCGCAGCACCTGCGCCGCGTACTGGTCCGCCGCTTCGCGCAGCGGCCCGAAGGGGACGTTCTCCACCTCCTGGCACTTGCCGACCAGCACCAGGGCGCCCTGCTCCGTCGCGCTGGTAACCAGCTCGTTCGCCAGGCGGGTCTTGCCGCTGCCGCCCTCGCCTTCGAGCAGCGCAACCGTCAGCGTGCCGGCCCGCGCCCGATTCCAAGCGCGCTCCAGACTCGCCATCTCGGCCTGCCGACCGATGAGCGGCGTTTCCTGCTCGCGGATCATGGCGTTGTCGCTCGCGCCCAGCGCCACCTTGCCGCCGCTGCGCAGGATCTCGTCCATGGCCCCGAGGCTGGCCAGATCCGCCAGGAGGCCGCGCGCCGTCTGGTAGCGGTCGTCCGGGTCCTTGGCCAGCAGCTTGGCGATGATGGCGGCCAGCGCCGGCCGCGTCTGGGGCCGCACGGTCCGCAGATCCGGCGCGGGCAGCGTGGACAGCTTGTGCAGGAACTCGGCCTGCGACTCTCCGCCGAACGGCAGCGCGCCGGCCAGGCATTCGTAGAGCGTCACAC
>CAIXAA010000850.1 GCA_903917305.1 uncultured Myxococcales bacterium
TCGACATTCTGGCGCAACCTCTCGGGCGTCGCCCACGTGCGCAGCGTCTTTGGCACGCCCTTCTGTGGCAAGGGCGAACCATCGCAGATCATTCGCGTCGGTCACGCTTCGCCGACCTGCCGCTTCGAGAACGTCGACATCTTCGGCGGGGAGGGCTAGCCATGCAGGCCATCGAGCAGTTCTTTGCGCGTTTTGCCGAGCTCGTGCCGCAGCTTGCGGGGCAGCAGCGCCTGTCGGCGTTCCTGCAGGCGGAGGACACGGCGTTCGTGCGCTGGAACAAGGGCTGCATCCGCCAGCCGGGCACCGTGGCGCAAGCGACCTGCACGCTGGAGCTTTCGGCCGGCAAGCGCCACGCGACGCTCGAAGTCACGCTGGCGTGCGAGCCCGAGCAGGACCGGCGGCGGCTGCAGGCGGCGCTGGCGCAACTGCGTGACGTGCTTTCGGATCTGCCGGAGGACCCGCACTTCCTGGTGCCGGACCTGGTGCAGTCTTCGGAAGATCTGCCGCCCTTGCCGGCGGACCCGGTGGAGCGCGCGCTCGACGATATCGCGACGGCGGCGGTGGACCTCGACCTGGTCGGCATCCTGGCGCAAGGCCCGGTGATGGCGGCGTACGCGGACTCGGCGGGGCAGCGCAATGCGTGGCGGCGGCCGGTTTCCATCTTTGATTACAGCATCTACGCCCACGGCGACAAGGCCGTGAAGCAGCAGCTGGCGGGCGCGCAGTGGGATGGCGCGCAGTTCGACCGGCAGCTCGCCGCCACGCGCAAGCAGCTGCCTTTGCTGGCGTTGCCGCCGGTGGAGCCCAAGCCCGGCCACTACCGCGCCTGGCTGACCCCGGCGGCGCTGGGCGAGATCCTGGAGCTGCTGTCCTGGTTCTCCTTGAGCGAAAAGGCGACGCGCACCCAGCAATCCGCGCTGCTGCGGCTGGCGCGCGGCGAGGAGTCCCTGCATCCGTCCGTGATGCTGGCGGAAGACACGGCGGACGGCGTCGGTCCGGACTTTACGGCGTCGGGCTTTCGCAAGACGCCGAAAGTCCAGCTGATTGCCTCTGGCCGTCACGCGGCGTCGCTGGTCAATCCGCGCACGGCGCGGGAGTATGGCCTTTCGACCGATGGCGCCGGAACTGAGGAAACCCCTGATTCGCTTTCGCTTTCGCCCGGGGACATCGACGAAGCCAGCGTGCTCGCACGCATCGGCACCGGCGTCTGGGTCAGCAACCTGTGGTACCTCAACTTCTCCGACCGCGTCGCCTGCCGCATGACCGGCATGACGCGCTTTGCCAGCTTCTGGGTCGAGGACGGGCAACTCAAGGCGCCGCTCTCGGTCATGCGCTTTGACGACACGCTGTACCGCATGCTCGGCACGGCGCTGGAAGGCCTGGGCAGCCAGGCTGAATTGCGTGTGGATGCGGGGACGTGGCGCCGGCGATCGAACCGCTCCTTGCGGCTGCCGGGCGCGCTGCTCTCGTCGCTGGCCCTGACGCTCTGACCGCGAGGTACGATGGCCCGCCGGATTCGTCTGCTGCTTCTGGGTGTTGCGTTCCACCTCGCCGTGGTGCTGCTGATGGCGCTGACGTGGTGGTACCGAATACGCAACCTGCAGGTGCCATTTCCGCGCGATCCTAAGGAGTTGCGTCGTCTGCGCGGCTGGGGCATCGAGCTGCTGCGCACCAAGGGCGTCGTGCCCAAGGGCGCCGACGTCGAGCACTTCGAGGTCCAGGAGTTCAAAACCGGCGAGGCTTTTCGCTCGCAGTGCGCCCGCGTCCACGTCGCGTACCGCGAGATGGGCCGGATGCGCGAAGTGGAGTTGCTGGCCAAGTTCGCGCCGCGGGCGGAAAACCTTCGTGATCACGCGATCTTCATCTTGCAGGAGAACCACATCAAGGAGGCGGGCGTCTACACGCACCTCGCGGGCGACCCGCATGTGGCGATGCCGAACGTCTACTTCGCCGACTCCAACCGCCCGACGGGCCACCTGTTCGTGCTGATGGAGTTGATGCAGGGCGCCGTGGAAGTCACGGAACGGCAAGGCTGTCCCGTGGAACTGGCCGGCCTGGCGGTGGATGCGCTGGCGGCGCTGCACGCGGCGTTCTGGGAGCGCGACGACCCGCGCACGGCCTTCCTCAAGCTCGTCCCGGACCCGGTCATCGACTACTTCGGCACGCTGTTCGAAGGGCCGGATCGACATATGTTCGGTGACTTGCTGCGCATCGTGTGGCGCCACGACAGCGAGGCGCCCACGACTGTGCTGCATGGCGATGCGCGCGTCGGCAACATGCTGTTCCCGGCGCCAGGACCGCAGGGTCGCTTTGTCCTCATCGACTGGCAGGCGGCGCGCAAGGGCAAAGGTGTCTTCGATCTCGCGTACTTCCTGGTGCTGAGCGTGGCGCCGGAGGTGCGGCGCGCACATGCCGCGGAGCTGCTGGACCGCTACTTCGCTGCGCTGTGCGCCCAGGGCGTCACGGGCTATTCGCGCGAAACCTTGGAAGACGACTATCGATTCGCCTGCCTCCTGACGCTGGCGTTCGTGTCCCTGCCGCTGCTGAGCGCGGAGTCGAGCAGCACCGAAGCCAACACCGCGCGCCTGCGCGACTTGGGCGAGGTGTGGACGCGGCGCATGATGGGCCTGGTGCAAGACCTGGATTACGCGTGGATCGAGGCGCGCACCGGCCTGCCAGCGGCGGCGTTGCGGCCGGCGTTCGAGCGCTCGAATGCCAAGGCTTTGGCGCGGTTTCCGGCCTGATCGGCAGCCACTCGCAGGCGACGCTGGCTCCCATCGCGCCTCCAGCGTACCATCTGCGCCCTGAGCCTTTTCTCAGCCGCCCGGACCCGCACGCATGGCCTGGAAGCGCATCTTCTCCATCGACCGCCTCAGCTGGCGCCTCGGCATCGGCGTTTCCGTCGTCGTCATCTGCGGTCTCGCGCTCGGCTTCCACCTGACCTACCTCACCTACCGCGGCGAGATGCTCGACGCCGCGCGCAACCACGCCGCCTCCGAGGCCAAGCTGGTGCGGCTGGCGCTCACGCACCAGATGCTCGAATCGGGCGACCGCAGCCTCATCTATGGCATGGTGCAGAGCTTTGCCGACGAGCACTCGTCCGAGCGCATCATGGTCCTCGACCGCGAAGGCAAGGTGCGCTTCTCGAGCGATCCCAAGTACCGCAAGCACAGCTTCAGCTTGAGCGACCCGGCCTGCCAGGTCTGCCACCGCTTCCCGGCCTCGGAGAGAAATCGCAATACGATCATCGATATCGAGGGCGGCACCGTCCTGCGCTCCGTGCAGCCCATTCCCAACCGCGAGGCGTGCCACACCTGCCATGACGCGTCGCACCGCATGAACGGCGTGCTGATCGTCGATGTGCCCGTCGGCGCGACGATTGCCAACATGGAGCACTCGGTGCGGCGCATGGCGCTGGGCACCGCGGTCGTCGGGCTCGTGCTCATCGGCGGCATCAGCTTGGCTTTCCGGCGCTTTCTGCTGCGGCGCCTCTACCGCTTCGAGCGCGCGGCCCTGGCCATTGCCGGCGGCGACCTGAACCAGCGCGTGCCGGTCGATGGCAACGACGCGCTCACCCGGCTCGAGACGTCCTTCAACGACATGGTCGACTCCGTCAGCGATCTGGTCCGCAACGTGGAGGCGCAGGGCGAGCACTTGCGGCGCGTCATGGACAGCGTCGATGACGGCATGGTCGTGCTGGACCGCGACATGGCCATCGTCGCGACCAACGAAGCGTTCCAGCGGCGTTTTCCGGAGGACGACGCGGAGCTGGTCGGGCGCCACTGCTTCGAGGCCGTGCGCGGCACCGGCATGTGCGGCGACGGCGGGGACTGCCCTGGACATGCCTGCTTCTCCTCAGGAAAAGTTCACACGGCGATCCGCACGCGCATCGATCTCGCCGGCCAGCCGCGCCATGAAGAGGTGCGCATCTCGCCGCTCTTTGCCGAGGATGGCACCGTGGAGCGCGTCGTCGAGGTCTGGCGCGACATCACGGATCGCCGCAGTTCCGAGGCGAGATTGGCCGAATACCAACGACTTGCATCGGTCGGCATGCTCGCCTCCGGCATCTCCCACGAGGTCAACACGCCGCTGGCCTCCATCGGCACCTGCCTGGAGGCCATCGATCGCATCGCCGCCGCCAAGACCGGCAGCGACGAAGACTGCGCGGCCGTGCGCAACTACGCCCAGATCGCCGCCGAACAGGTGCGGCGCTGCGGCGCCATTACGCAGCAGTTCCTTCGGCTTGCGCGCGGTCGATCACCTGACGCGGAGATCATCGATCTGCCGGTGGCGGCATCGCTGGTGGGCCGCCTCGTCGGTCCAACGGCCAAGGTGGCCGGCGTGACGGTGGATGTCGCGCAAGATGTGGCGGTGCCGCAGGTTCTGGCCAGCAGCGCGTCGGTGCATCAGGTGCTGCTCAACCTCATCATGAACGCCGTCGAAGCCAGCAAGGCGGGGCACTGCGTGAAGGTCACGTTCGAAGTGGCGCGGACCGGCGCGCCGGAGGGCGACAGCATCGAGGTCCGGGTGCAAGATGAAGGGGCGGGCATTGCGGCGGAGGATCTGCCGCGCGTGTTCGAGCCGTTCTTCAGCCGGCGGTCGCGCGGCACGGGGCTGGGGCTGTTCGTGTCGCTGAACCTGGCGCGCGGTTGGGGCGGCGATGTGCGCGTCGTGGCGACCCAGCCAGGGCAGGGCACGACCTTCGCGGCGGTCTTCCCGCAGAAGAAGCCGCAGCAGCCGATCTCCGGCGACTTTGAAGTGAGAGGTGCGGGTGAAGCATAGGCTGCTGCTGGTCGACGACGACGACACCTACCGTGGCCTGCTCGGCATGGAGATGGCGCGCCTGGGGTTCAAGGTCACGACGGGCGACAGCGTCGCGCAGGCGAAGTTGTGCATCCGTGGTGAAGAGCCGTTTGATGTCGCGGTGTTGGATCTGCATTTGGGCGATGGCGACGGCCTCGAGGTCCTGCGCGAGCTGCGCGCCCAGAGCCCGCAGACCGAAGTCGTGATGCTCACGGGCCATGGCTCGATCGATTCGGCCATCGAGGCGATGAAGCAGGGGGCGTTCGACTACCTGTCGAAGCCTTGTTCGATCAACCAGTTGCAAGTGGCGATCAACAAGGCCCTGGAGCGGCGGGCCCTCGTGGAGCGCAACGCCATCCTGCGCGACGGCTTCCAGGCGCCGGACGTCGGGCCGTCGTTCATCGGCTGCAGCCCGGCTTTCCAGCAAGTGCGCGCCCTCATCGAGCGCGTCGCCGCCAGCCACGCGACCGTGACGGTGCTGGGCGAGACCGGCGTCGGCAAGGAGGTCGTGGCGCGCATGATCCACGCCCGCAGCGATCGCAGCCGCCAGGCGCTGGTGGTGGTGGACTGCACGACGCTGCACGACGATCTGCTGCACAGCGAGCTGTTCGGCCACGAAAAGGGCGCCTACACCGGCGCAACCGACCGCAAGCACGGCCTTTTCGAGGTGGCGGACGGCGGCACGATCTTCCTGGACGAAGTCGGCGACCTCAGCCCGGCGCTGCAGCAGAAGCTCCTGCGCGTCATCGAGACCGGCTGCTTCCGGCACGTCGGCGGAACCCGCGAGATTCACGTCGATGTGCGCATCGTCGCCGCCACCAACCGCGATCTGGCGGACATGATGCGGCGCGGCTTCTTTCGCAGCGACCTGTTCTACCGGCTTGGAACCATTCGCATTGACGTGCCGCCGCTGCGCGACCGCGTGGAGGACATTCCGGCGCTGGCGGAGCACTTCCTGGCGCGCATCGAGGCGCGCTTCGGGCAGAGCCGTCGCTTCACCCCGGCGGCGCTGCGGCAGCTGCAGGCGTGGCGCTGGCCCGGCAACGTGCGGGAATTGCTGCATACGGTCGAGGCGGCGGCGGTGCTGGCGGGTGGGACGACGATCGATACCTGCGATCTGCCACCGGAAGTGCGCGATGCCACGGCTACGGGCGGGCGGCTGTGCACGCTCGAAGAGCTTGAGCGGGATCACATGACCGCCGTGCTGCGCGCCGTCGCGGGGAACCGCAGTCAAGCCGCGCAGATCCTGGGCATCAGCGAGCGCACGCTCTACCGCAAGGTGAGCGAGTACGGCCTCGAGACAAGCGACTAGCAGGTCACCTGACAAAGTGGCAGACGTGGCAGTCCGCTGACAAACGCGAGCGGCAAAGGCCATGCCCTGCCTGGCTGTCTGCCATCCTGTCAGGTCGGGCAGGTGCGTGGGTCATCCTGAGAAACCGCATAAACTTGCGAATTCCAACCGGAAGGCGACAATATGCCGCGGTTGGCACCAACCGTGCAAACAGACGGAGCGCAACGCGGCGCCGGACAGGCGCACGGAGACGCACAGATGGACCTTCGTACCCTAGTTCTTCAACCGACCACCCGGACCGCTGGTCGCAAGCTGCTGCTCGATGCAGCCGTTGCGTTGGCTGCGGGCGTGCTGGCCTATGGCTGCGCGACCCAGGCCAAGAAAGCCGCCATCGACGAGCCGGACCCGATCCACACGACGGCGGCCAAGCTGCCGCCCGCGGAGCTGGGTCTGCCGCCCAACCCGATCAAGTACAACGACGACAAGGGCGAGACGTTCGCCGTGCCGAAGCCTCCGATTTCGGACGACTACTGGCCGTGCACGCAGTGCCACGACAACTCCTCGCCGGTCGACCGCACGCGGCGCGTGCTCAAGGAAGAGCACACCAAGATCATCTTGGAGCATGACGCCGAGCACCGCTGGTGCCTCGATTGCCATGACGCGATGAACCGCGACTTCCTGCACCTCGCCAGCGGCGTGACCATCACGTTCGACGAGTCGTACAAGCTCTGCGGCCAGTGCCACGGCGACAAGTACCGCGACTGGCGCGTCGGCGTGCACGGCAAGCGCACCGGCGAGTGGAACGGCAAGAAGCAGTACCTGCTGTGCGTGCATTGCCACAACCCGCACTCGCCGCACTTCAAGCCCTTGAAGCCCGAAGCGCCGCCGCTGCGCCCCACGCTGTATCGCTAACATCTGCTTCTGCAAGCTAGTGTTCCGACGGAGGATTCCATGGCGATGAACGCCGAACCCAAGATGCCCACGGAAGGTTGCAGCCACGGCGGCTGCGACGCGACGCCCGGCAGTGACCCGACAGGTGACAAGCCACTCGGTGGCGTCAAGCTGTCGCGCCGCGAGTTCGCCAAGTCGACCGCGCTGATCGCCGCCGCCATCACGGCCGCGGGCTGCGGCACGAGCGCGCTCGAGACCTTCAAGCAGACGCGGCTGCGCGAGATGTCGCATGACGAGCTCAAGGCCTTCCTGGTCAAGCTCGAGAAGCGCTACGAAGCCCGCTTCGGAACGCATGTCGACGTGCGCGCCACGCCGCACGCGGAAGGCGTCAAGTTCGCGTACGCGCTGGACTTGTCGCGCTGCATCGGCTGCCGGCGCTGCGTGCACGCCTGCGTCAAGGAGAACAACCAGTCGCGGCCCAACCCGGAAGGCACGCACAACAACCCCATCCAGTGGATCAAGGTCCTCGAGATGGACAAGGAAAAGGGCATCGACCTCAATGAGGCGGAGCCCTACTACAACCCAGCCGAAGTGCCACGCGAGGGCAAGTTCTACATGCCGGTGGCGTGCCAGCAGTGCGAGAACTCCGCTTGCACAAAGGCTTGCCCGGTGCAGGCGACGTGGAAGGAACCCGATGGCATGGTCGTCATCGACTACGATTGGTGCATCGGCTGCCGTTACTGCATGATTGCCTGCCCTTACGGCACGCGCCGCTTCAACTGGGGCGAGCCGCACCTGCCGAAGGACCAGCTCAACACGAACACGCACGTGCTGGGCAACCGCCCGCGCGAGAAGGGTGTCGTCGAGAAGTGCACGTTCTGCATCCAGCGCGTGCGTGAAGGTCGCTACCCGGCGTGCGTGGAAATCTGCCCGGTCGGCGCGCGCAAGTTCGGCAACCTGATGGATCCCAAGAGCGAGATCCGGGCGGTGCTGGAGACCAAGCGCGTCTACATCTTGAAGGAAGACCTCAACACCCAGCCGAAGTTCTTCTACTTCTTCGGAGTCTAGAGTCGGCCTGGCCGAGCGGAGATCGCGATGTTGCACAAGTTGTTCCAATTCCTGGGTGGCGCCTTCAAGCACGTGATTACGGGCAACCGCACGTACTACGCGTGGGTGGCTTTCCTGTTGCTGCTCATGGGCTACGGCGCCATGGGCTACGCGCACCAGTTCCAAGAGGGTCTGATCGCCACGGCGATGCGCGACCAGGTGATGTGGGGATTCTACATCGGCAACTTCACGTTCCTCGTCGGTGTCGCCGCGGCGGCCGTCGTGCTCGTGATTCCGGCGTACATCTACCACTGGGGGCCGATCTACGAGATCGCCATCATCGGAGAACTCCTCGCGATCTCCGCGATCATCATGTGCCTGGGCTTCGTCTCGGTCGACATCGGCCGTCCCGACCGCTTCCTGCACCTGATGCCCATCTTCGGTTCGCCGAACTTCCCGCGCTCGATGCTCAGCTGGGACGTGCTGGTGCTCAACCTGTACCTCGTGCTCAACACCGTCATCGTCAGCCACATGCTGTACAAGCAGTTCCACGGTCAGCAGCCCAACAAGAAGATCGTGGTGCCGCTGGTGCTGCTCTCGATTCCCGCCGCCGTCAGCATCCACAGCGTGACCGCGTTCCTCTACGGCGGCATTCCCGGTCGCCCGTTCTGGAATGACGCGATCCTCGCGCCGCGCTTCCTGGCGTCGGCGTTCTGCTCCGGTCCGGCCATCATCCTGATCCTGCTGCAGATCCTCCGCAAGACCGCGGGCCTGCAGATCAAGGACGCCGCCATCTGGAAGATCGCCGAGTTGATGGCCTACGCCATCTTCATCAACCTGTTCTTCCTGGGTTGCGAGGTGTTCAAGGAGTACTACTCCAACACGCACCACCTCAGCCACATGGAGTACCTGTTCTTCGGCTACCACGGCTCGCCCGGCCTGGGCATGTTCGCCTGGACCAGCGTCATCGCCAACGTCATCGCGCTGGTGCTGTTCCTGGTGCCGGCGACGCGCACGAATTTCTTCACGCTCAACATCGGTTGCGTGCTGCTCTACATCGGTGTGTACATCGAGAAGGGCATCGGCCTGGTCATCCCGGGCCTGACGCCGGACACGCTCGGCGAGATCTACGAGTACGTGCCCACCAAACACGAAGTGCAGGTTGCCGCAGGCATTTTCGGCATGGGATTCCTCGCGTTCACCTTGATGATCAAGGTCGCGATCCCGGTCGCGCTCGGCAAGCTGCAGTACAAGGCGAAAGGCACATCGGCGGGGGATGCCGATGCAGAGGGCCCGGCTGCGCACGCAGCCTAGGCTAGAGGGTGGTGTGAAGAGGAGGACAACATGAACTGGTCATATTACGGTCAATTGGCGCTCAGTGTTGCGATTTTCGCCCCAGGACTCATCCTGCTGGCCCTGTTCCTGTTGCTGCGTCCGTTCTCGGCGCGCGACAAGATTGCCGATGGCGCGACCGAACGTGGTCGGTTCAGCAACGCCCCCGTCCGCGACAAGGTCTAGTCGTCGCGCGAAGTTGGACGTAGCGGAGTCTTCGGACGGGTCATGCCGTTACGTCCATGCGCACGATGCGCACGCCGCTGGCCTCGCGCAGCAGCGTGTCGCACCAGAAGCGGTCGCCGAGCTGGTAGCGGATTTGCACGCCGAGCGCCTCGCCGCTGCGCAACAGGCGCAGGGCCTCCGCCAGCGACGGGGTCTCGCGGCGCGAACGCTCCAGCTCGCTGCCCTTGGCCAGGATGCTCTCGACCTGGGCGCCAGCCTCTAGATCGGCAAAGACCTGCCCGAGTTGTTCGTCGTCGAGGAGGCCTTCGAGCAACTCGGGCAGGGGCGGCTGTTCCATCCTGGTCGTCCTTGGATCCGCGTCGGGTTCTGGTTCGCGCTCTGGCTCCGGTTCGGGCTCCGGTTCGGGCTCCGGCTCCGGCTCCGGTTCCGGCTCGCGCAGGCTAGCGCCCACACCTCGCGGCGGCAACACATCAAGCGCCAAAGACCTTGCGACGCAGGCCTCTGCGGCGTACCGTGCGGCGCGGCGGTCTTCCGCTGTGAGGGGCAATTCAATGCAGAACCGATGCTTCCGCGTCCTCGCGGGCGCGTGCCTGGCGCTCGTCGCCGCTCTTCCCGCGGCGGCGTGGGCAACCGAGCTGCGCGTCTATCCATCGATCACAAAGGTCCTGGATCGCGACGGGTTGCCCCCAGGCGCGGCGGCGCTGACGGTCGAAGCCGCGCGCGATGAGTACGAAGGCTTCCAAGTTGCGGTGATCGCGACCGATGCCCTGGCCGCGGTCGACATGAAGCTGGACGACTTCGCTGGACCCGCCGGCGTCAAAATCCCCAGCACAGCGGCGGACTTCTATCTGGAGCGCTACGTCCACATCGACAAGGGTTCCGTCTGTGATTTTCCGCTCAGCGACAAATGCAGTGAACATCCGGAATACGACCGCATTGCCGGCGATTACCCTGAACAACTCGTGCCTTTCCGCGATCCCTATTCCGACGCGCACGCAGCCGTGGCGACGCCGTTCGCCGTCGCGGCCGGCAAGTTCGCCGTCGTCTGGATCGACGTGCACGTGCCCAAGGACGCGGCGGTTGGCGACTACCATGCAAGTCTGACGGTTTCCGCGGCCGGCAAGGCGCTGGGCACCGTGCCCGTCACGCTGCACGTCTGGGATTTCGCAATGCCCGCCAAGCGCAGCATCGCCACGGCTTTCGGCGGCGCGGGCGGCTTGAGCGCCTACCACGGCGGTCCCAAGGGGCCGGACGACGCGACCAACGCCAAGCTCCAGCGCAACTATGAACTCGAAGTGCATCGCCATCGCTTGGATTTCACGAACTACGGCCCGGGATTGTCCTTCGCTTTCGACGACAAGGGCGCCCTCAAGCCAGTCGACTACGCGGCCTACGACGCCTACCTGGCGCCGCGCATCGACGGCAGCTATTTTCCCGATGGCGCCGGCATCAACCGCTTCAATGTCGGGATGTTCACGCCCGGCAATGGCACCATGGGCCTGACCGACGAGCAGTTCTCCATCGCCGCGGCGGAGCTCGCCAACCACCTGAAAACCAAGGGTTGGCTGGAGCACGCCTACCTGTACTCGACGGACGAGCCGTGGAACCCGGCGCACGCGGGCGCGTTTGCCGACATCAACGCCACCGTGAAGCTCTTGCGCCAGAAGACCGACCTGTGGAACGGCCACGCGCTCGTCACGGGGGCCTGGAATTCGCAGATCAGCGATTCTATTGACATCTGGTGCCCGGTGACCTCCATGTACGGCGATGGCATTTGGCCCGACGGCGCGTGGCCCGGACACGACAAATACGTGGATGAATTCAAGAAGGGCCGCGAGCTCTGGTTCTACGTTTGCAATGCCGACTTCCCCGCGGAGATGGGCTACGACGTGGACAGCCCGCTCGGCTTCGAGCCGCGCCTGCTCAAGTGGGGCGCCTGGAACGAGGGCGCGACCGGTTTCCTGTACTGGTCGATCACCTATTGGCAGGATCCGAACCCTTGGGATGTGTTGCGCAATCTGGACGAGTTCGGCGAGACGTTCGCGCGCCACGGCGACGGCATCCTGATGTACCCCGGCAACCACGACGGCACCGGCGGCGGCATCGGCTCGCCCAAGGACGTCGCCATCGACGGGCCCGTGGTCTCGATCCGCATGAAGCAAGTGCGCGATGGTCTTGAGGATTGGGAGATGTTCCGCATGGTCCAGGCCCAAGGTGGCGAGGCATTCGCGAAAGCGCAGGTCGCGCGGGCGTACACGCGCTTTGGCGCGCGCATCGACGAGACGTTCGACAACGCGCAGCGGCCGTGGACCGTGGACGAGACGGTGATCCTGGACGCGCGCCGCCAGATTGCCCACAAGCTCGAGTACTTGCAGCAGCCGGCCCTGCACGCGGATCCGGAGGCCAAGCCGCAGCCGGTGGTGGATGCCGGCGCGACGGACGCCGCCGAAGTGGCGGGAACACCCGATGTTGCCACGGTCGATGCCGGCGCGGGCAAGCCGCAAGGCAAGGCGTGGGGCTGCGTGGCTGCGCCGGCTGGGCGCGGTGCGGCGCTCCTGCCTGGCCTTGTGCTGCTCGGCGTCCTGGCGCTGCGTCGCCGACGCCCGGTGCCGACGGGGCAATTCATTCGTTGAAACAATGGCCTGCGTGCCACGCGCCTTGCGTTCTGCCGTCTCCACAGCTAAGGTGCCGCGCATCGCTGTGGCGTTCCACCGTCCGTCCATCCTTCGCCCGTCGAGGTGCACCATGCTCAAGAAGATCCTGATTGGCCTGGGTATTGTCCTGATCGCTCTCGGCGTCCTCATCGCCACGCGGCCGGAGACGTTCCATGTCGAGCGCACGACGACGGTGAAGGCGCCGCCCGAGAAGGTGTTTGCGCTCATCCAGGATTTCCACAACTGGGCCAATTGGTCGCCGTGGGAGAAGCTCGATCCGCAGATGAAGAAGGTGTTCTCCGGCGCGGCGTCGGGGGTCGGCGCGTCCTATGCCTGGGAAGGCAAGAACGATGTCGGCAAGGGCAACATGATCATCACGGCGACGTCGGCGCCCGGCTCCGTGAAGCTGAAACTGGAGTTCTTGGAGCCCTTCAAGGCCAGCAACGACGTCGCGTTCACCATCGCCGCCAAGGACGGCGGCACTCAGGTCACTTGGGCGATGGATGGTCGCAACAACTTCTTCTCCAAGGCCTTCTCCCTCGTGGCCGACATGGACAAGCTCGTCGGCAAGGACTTCGAGGAAGGCCTGGCCAACCTCAAAGCCCTCGCCGAGAAGTGAGCTTCTACGAGTGGCCGTGCGCGGTTTGCGCGGTCTTCTCGTGGTAGCTGCGGATCTGGTCGACCGTGAACCGCTCCACGGCGACCACGCGCGCCTTCTGGCGCAAGCTCTGCGGCAGACGCGCCTTGACGTCGACCTCATTGGCACCTTCGAGGAACGCCCAACCGGTGTGGTCGCCCGACTTGCAGCCGAATTGGCAGCTGTCGAGCAGCTTGACGTCATGCGCCGAGATGTCGTCCAAGGCCTTGAGACACTCGCCGGCAGTATGCGTAGTTTCAACGAGATAGCGTGGCATGGAAGGACCTCTGCTGCACCGCAAGGGTGCAAGCCTCATGGCACGGCCGGCAGGCGACCGAAGCTCCGGCCGCCGCAGTCGTGTGCGTTCTTGTGATGTCTCAAAGACTCCACCCGGCGACCCATGGCGTCAAGCGTGGCACGCAACGCCGTGCGCGCCTTCGAAGGATCGCGCAGGGGCGATGCGGGGATGGCGGGCGTTGAGCGCAACCGCACGGATGCCAGGGACAATCCTGACGTGCGAGGTCCTGGCCCGATCTCCCCACGCGGACCGGATTCGCCGCGCATGGCCCGCGACGAAGCAGTTGCAATCGGGTTCGGCCGCGAGCACCATGGAAGATAGCCATGGCCACTGACGAGTCCGTGCAAGACCGCGATCCCGCGTTTTTGCGCCACGTTCTGGACTGCTTGGGCGACGGCGTCGCAGCCGTCGACCTGCGTGGCCGCGTCATCTACTTCAATGCGGCCGCCGTCACCATCTTCGGCCATGACGTGACCGGCCTGTCGGTCGAGGAGTGGTGGCGCCTGTGCGCACCGCGCCGCGCCGATGGCGTCGCACTCACCATCACCGACTTGCCGCTCGTGAAGGCCTTGCGCGGCGAACCATGCGAAGACATGGAGATCGTGCTGGGACAAGGGCCCAATGCGCCGGGCCGCCCGGTCAGCGTCACCGCGCGACCCCTTCTCGGCAGCGATGGCAAGCAACTTGGTGCGGTCGCGGCGTTTCGCGACATCCGCGTGCGTGCCCGGCTCGCCGAGGACCTGCGCGCCAGCCAGCGCTTTCTCGAGTCGATCCTGGAGGCCGTCCCGGCGATGATCTTCGTAAAGGATGCCAGCGAGTTGCGCTTCCAGCGCTTCAACCACGCCGGTGAGGAACTCCTCGGGTTGTCGCGCGACAAGCTGCTGGGCAAGAACGACTACGACCTCTTCCCCAAGACGCAGGCGGACTTCTTCACGCAGATCGACCGCGAGACGCTGGCTTCGGGCCAGACGCGCGACATTCCAGAAGAGCCGATCGAGACGCCCACTGGCAGGCGCTGGCTGCACACGCGCAAGGTGCCCATCCTCGATGACCAGGGGCGTCCTCAGTATCTGCTTGGAATCTCCGAAGATATCACGGATCGCAAGGCGGCTGCGGTCACGCTGGAGCACGGCTACGCCGACCTGGAGCAGGCGGTTCGCGAGCGCACCGCGGAGCTGGAGGCCGCCAACGCCGGGCTGCGCGAGGAGGCGGCGCAGCGCAAGAAGGCCCAAGACGCCTTGATGCATAGCGAAGCGCAGTTGCGGCAGTCGCAGAAGATGGAGGCGGTCGGCCGGCTGGCCGGCGGCGTGGCGCACGACTTCAACAACATGCTTACGGCGATCCTGAGCTTCTCCAGCATGATCCTGGACGCGATTGCGCCCGATGCCCCGATTCGCAGCGATGTCGAGCAGATTGTCGTGGCCGGGGAGCGGGCGGCGACGTTGACCCGGCAGCTGCTCGCCTTCAGTCGCCAGCAGATCCTGCAGCCCGTGGTCGTCGACCTGGGGCAGGTGGTGCGCGGCATGGAAGGCATGGTGCGGCGGCTGATCGGTGAGGACATCGAGCTGCGCACGGTGAGCGCGCCGGGGCTGGGCCGCGTGATGGCCGACCGCAGCCAGATCGAGCAGGTCGTGCTGAACCTGGCCGTCAACGCCCGCGACGCGATGCCGCAAGGCGGGCGTTTGACGATTGAACTCAGCAACATCGACCTGACCGGAGCGCTCGCGGGGGAGCACACGACGCTCAGCCCCGGCGCCTACATCCTGCTCGCCGTCTCGGACACGGGCGTGGGCATGTCGCGCGATGCGTTAGCCCATGTGTTTGAACCGTTTTTCACCACCAAGCCGCGAGGGCAGGGCACCGGCCTGGGGCTGTCGACGTGCTACGGCATCGTGCGGCAATCGGGCGGCGACATCACGGTGTACAGCGAGCCGAACCGCGGGACGACATTCAAGATCTACCTGCCGCGCGTCGCGGCGGAGCAGCCGGTGGCGGCGGCCGGCGTGCCGATCGTGCCGGCGGCGGGGCAGGGGCGCTGCGTGCTGGTCGTGGAGGACGAGGAGCTCGTGCGCTCGGCCACGTGCAAGATCCTGACAGGGCGCGGCTATCTTGTCCTCGAAGCGTCGAGTCCGGCCGAGGCGCGGCAGCACTGCGCGGAGCATGTCGGGCCCATCCACCTGCTGCTGACCGACGTCGTGATGCCGGGCATGAACGGGCCGGAGATGGCAGAGCAATTGCGCA
>CAIXAA010000851.1 GCA_903917305.1 uncultured Myxococcales bacterium
CAGCGCCACGCAAGGCAAATCGTAGATGCGCGTCCACACGCGGCAGTACATCTCCGCCATCAGCTTCTGCACGCCGTACGGGCTGATCGGCACCGGCGTCATCGTCTCGACCTTCGGCAGCTCGGCCGACTCGCCGTAGGCACTGGACGACGCTGCGTAAATCAGCCGCTTCACGCCCGCCTGGCGCGCGCCCTGCAGCACGCGCAGCGTGCCATCGACGTTGACGTCGTGCGAAGTCTCTGGATCTTCGATGGAACGCGCCACGGACGGCACGGCCGCCTGGTGGAACACGAAATCGGCGCCGGCAAAGGCGCGGGCGATGGTCGTGGTGTCGCGGATGTCGCCTTCGACGAGCTCGATGCGGTCTTCGATTCCCGAAAGATTCTTGCGTCTTCCGGTCGAGAAGTTGTCCAGGACGACCACATCGTCACCGCGCGCCACCAGCGCGTGCGCGAGATTCGACCCGATGAAGCCGGCGCCTCCGGTGATGACGATGCGGGACATGGCTTTTCAACTCACGATTTCGGAGGCGCCACAAAGGGGGTGCGGGCGCCGTTAGGGGCGCCGCGGCTGACAAACACTGCCACCGGTCATGACAATGCGGGACAAGGGGAACTCCTGCGGCCGGGCCTATTGGTTCATGCCGTCCAAGAACGCCTGATTCGTCTCGTACTTGCGGATCTTGTCCAGCAAGAACTCCATCGAGTCGATGACGTTGAGGGGATGCAGCAACTGGCGCAGCAACCAGACGCGGTTCAAGGTCCGCTCGTCGAACAGCAGATCTTCCTTGCGCGTTCCGGACTTGTTGATGTCGAGGCAGGGGTAGATGCGCTTCTCCATCAACTTGCGGTCGAGGTGGATTTCGCAGTTGCCGGTGCCCTTGAACTCTTCGAAGATGACTTCGTCCATGCGCGAACCGGTGTCAATCAGCGCAGTTCCGATGATGGTCAGGCTGCCGCCCTCTTCGATGTTGCGCGCCGCGCCGAAGAAGCGCTTGGGTTTGTGCAACGCGTTGGAGTCGACACCGCCGGACAGGATCTTGCCGGAGGGCGGCACGACCGTGTTGTAGGCGCGCGCCAGACGCGTAATCGAGTCGAGGAGGATGACGACGTCGCGGCCGTGCTCGACCAGACGCTTGGCCTTTTCGATCACCATTTCAGCGACCTGCACGTGGCGGCTCGCGGGCTCGTCGAACGTCGAGCTCACGACCTCGCCCTGCACGGTGCGCTGCATGTCGGTCACTTCCTCCGGGCGCTCGTCGATGAGCAGCACGATGAGGTAGACCTCTTTGTGGTTCGCGGCGACCGCGTGAGCAATCTCCTGCAAAAGCACGGTCTTGCCGGTACGGGGCGGCGCGACGATCAGCGTGCGCTGGCCCTTGCCCTGCGGGCAGAGCAGGTCGACGACGCGCGTCGTGTAGCTCTTGGGCGTGTACTCGAGGCGCAGGCGCTCGGTCGGGTACAGCGGCGTCAGATTGTCAAACAGGATCTTGTGCTTGGCGCGCTCCGGATCCTCGAAGTTGATCTCGTCGACCTTGAGCAGCGCGAAGTAGCGCTCGCCTTCCTTCGGGGGCCGAATCTCGCCGGACACCGTGTCGCCGTTGCGCAGGCCGAAGCGGCGGATCTGCGACGGGCTGACGTAGATGTCGTCGGAACCAGGGAAGTAGTTGTAGTCGGGGCTGCGCAGGAAGCCGTAGCCGTCCGGCAGCACCTGCACGACGCCTTCCGAGTAGATGGCGCCTTCGCGGCTCGTCTGGGCCTGCAGCAGCGCGAAGATGAGGTCCTGGCGGTGCAGACTGGCCGCGTCCTCGATGCCGAGGTCATTGGCCAGGTTGACCAGTTCGGCCATCTTCATGTGCTTCAAGTCATTCAGATTCATGGATTCACCGAGGGTAGGCGGACGTCGCTTGGGCTCAGGCCTGAGGGCCTCTATGGACGTCGATGTCAGTTGTCGCGGCGCGGACTGTAGTGGGGCTCCCAGGTCGGGGCCAGAAAACTGCGGGGTTTGCGGTCGGGCATCACGCGCCGAAGCGCGCGGGTCAAGGCTCCGCTGGTCTTGTCAGACGCGTGGTCTGTTCACGACGAGGTCAGACACAGGGCTGCGATTCGAGCGAATGCATAGCTGCGGTATGAATGGATCTAGCACAGTCCACAGAGCCCGTCAAGCAGGCAGACAGGCGACCTGCGCCTCGATCAAGGCCCTTGCAGCAACCTGCAATCAAAGGACTCGATGAAGTCGAGGTTGGCCGGCTCGAAGCCGCCGGGGTCCTCGCTGCTGTGCCACGCGACATGGCGGCGAAACGCCTCGGCAACCGCCTCGCGGCTCGCGCCGTTCACGCAGCGCTCGAGGATGCCGACGACCATGCCGGTGCGGTGCATGCCGCCGCCGCAATGGACCAGCAGGTTGCCCTGCGGCGCCGCCCCGCCGGGATGCAAAAGGTCTCGCACGGTTTGCGCGACCGCCTCCATCGCCTTGCGCCGGGTCTCGGGGCTGTCGGTCGCGCGCAGATCCTCGCGCCACTGCATCTGCGTCGCCTGCGGGTCGCGCGCGGAAAGGTAGGTGCCGCCTACGGATTGCAGCGCGTGCCGCTCCGCCGCCTCCAGCGCCTGCGTCGGCATCGGTCCGGCGTACAGGTTCACGGCATGGCGCACGCCGCCGCCCTGCACGAGGCTCTCCAGGCAGGAGCCGGGCGCGCCCGGTTGCGGCGTGAAGCCGGTGCGGTACAGCACGACGGGCCGGCCGTCCGCGGTGCGCACGCCGTGCAAGGCGACGACGCCGAGGTTGTTGTGGTCCCCGTCGATCAGGCCGGTCAGCACCATGCGCCAGAACACGAGATCCGTCGCGATCTTGCGCGCTGTCTCGGCCTGGCTGGCTTCGAGCACGATCCCGCTGGCGGCAAAGGAGGCCAGCAGCTCGGCGGCCGCGTCCTTGGCGTCGGCGCGCAGCGTGCTGCTCCAGACGACCGAGGTATTGCAGCGAATCGACGCCGGATCCACGCCAACCGCTTGCAGCGCGGAGGCTTCGGCAGCTGGCAATGCGGGGCGCGAGGGGAGGGCAGCGGCGGGCGCCGTCCGCGCGGCGCCGCATCCGCTCGCGAGACTCCACGACACCAAGACCGCGAACAGGCAACGCCGCATGGCGGACAGCACATCACGAATTGGTCACCGCCGGCAAGGGCAGCCTCTGCCGCGGTGGCCGAAAGGCTGGCGCCGTGGTACGTTGGCCGCAATGCCGGACATCGGCCAGCCGAGGACG
>CAIXAA010000852.1 GCA_903917305.1 uncultured Myxococcales bacterium
GAGCCGATAACGCAGGTGCCCAGACCCATGGCGCAGGCAGCAAGCATCAGATTTTCCGCGGCCAGCCAGCAGTCGGCGGCGACGAAAGGACCGCTCTGTCTGGCGCAGATGATGATCAGCGTGCCGGCATCGTGCAATAGATTGAAATCGGGTTTCGCCAGGGATGCCAGGACTTGGTCGCTGCGTTCTCCGCCGCTGCGCCGCAACTGCGCGGCGAACAAAGGCTTGGCGGAATCCGACAGGCGCTGCAGCAACTGCCGGTTTTGCACGATGACGAAGGCCCAGGGCTCTTCATGAATGGCGCTGGGCGCTCGCACTGCGGCTTCCAGCAGCGAACGAATGGTCTCACGATCAATCTCGTCAGCGAGGAAACTGCGCACCGAACGCCGCGCCAGGATCGTTTCGAAAACGTTCAAGCCGGTGTTTGGCGTGCGCATGATCGGACTTCCTTCGGGCAAAGTCGACACGCTATCCGCAATGCCGAATTCGGGAAATCCGTGCGAACACTTATGTCCTCGCCGAAGACGGCATCCGTCGCCCGACGCCTTGCTATGAGGTCAGGGGCGCAGTCCGCCCGCCTCGGCGATGCGGGCCAGGTCGAGCAAAGTGTCGGCGCCGGTCTTGTGCATGATCCGCGCCTTGTGAATCTCCACGGTCCGGTGGCTGATGCCCAGGTGGCGGGCGATTTCCTTGTTGGGCAGTCCCTCCACGGCCAGGGCCATCACTTCCCTTTCACGTTCGGTCAGGCTGGCGACCTTGGTCGCGGCGGTTTGATGGGCTTCCGCCTGCAGGCTCAAGCGCTCGCTCTCGCGCAGCGCGGCTGCCACGCTGGTGAGCAGCGCAGACCCCATGACCGGCTTGGTCAGGAAGTCGACCGCACCGGCCTTGATTGCGCGGACGCTCAGGGGAATGTCGCCGTGGCCGGTGAGGAAGATGAGCGGCATCAGGGTGCCGCGCCTCGAAAGTTCGGCCTGCAACTGAATGCCGTTCATGCCGTTCATGCGGATATCGACGATGGCACAGCTGCGCGGCGCCCGACGATAGCCGGCCAGAAAGGCCTCCGCGCTGTCGAAGGTGAGGACGACGAGATCCTCCTGTTCGAGCAGAAGCTCCAGGGAATCCCTAACTGCGGGATCATCGTCGACCACGAAAACCGTCGCGCCGTTCATCAGGCAAAGGGCCAGGTGAAGTGAAACGTGGCGCCGGGGCCTGTTTCCTGATCGACCCAGAGCTGCCCGCCATGAGCCTCCACCAGCGCTCGGCTGATGGCAAGTCCCAGCCCTATACCTTCGGGCTTGGTTGTGAAGAAGGGTTGGAAAATGTGCTGGGCCGTCTTTTCACCGAGACCGGGGCCGTTGTCCTGCACGGTGACCTGCGCCATCTTCTCGGCCATCAAGGCCTGCACCTTTATGGCCAGGGTTCCGGCCGGCACCTCGGCAGCGCGCATGGCCTCGACGCTGTTGTGCAGCAGGTTGACCAGGATCTTCTGCAGGTGGAGACGATTCGCCCTGACCGGAGGAAGGTCGCGCTCCAGTTCGAGCGATGGGTGAAATCCGCCATAGCCGTTTTCGCTGGCGATGGCGAGCGCCTCCTGGACAGCGTCGTTGAGGTCGACCAGTTCCGAAGCGGCTTGCCCCTTGTGCAGGAAGTCGAGCAGTTCGTGCAGGGTCCGACCCGCGCGTTGCGCCTGTTCCATGGCGCCTTCCAGGGCGCGCCTCAGCTTGTCGGGGTTCTTCGCGCCTTCGCGCAACATGCGCAGCGCCGCTTCGCTGTAATTGGAAATCGAGGCCATGGGCTGGTTCAGTTCGTGGGCGA
>CAIXAA010000853.1 GCA_903917305.1 uncultured Myxococcales bacterium
CCGACGTGCTGCGCGGCACCGGCGGCTCGCTGTACTACCTGTCCAGCCGCGACGTGCTCGACGGCTCCGACCAGATCAGCATCGTCATCCGCGACCGCAGCTCCGGCATGGAGCTCGGACGCGTGCCGATGGCGCGCAACGTCGATTACACGATGGATTCGCGCGAAGGCCGCATCGTCTTCAAGTCGCCGGTCTCGGGCGCGATGGACGCCGCGTCGATCATCGGTCAGGGTGGCCTGCCGGGCCAACACCTGAACTGGAATGGACATCCCATCTACATCGAGGCGATCTACGAGGCGCGCGGCGTGGTGGCGAGTGACCGGCCGAGCTTCGGCGGCCAGGTCCAGGAGAAGGTGTTCGGCGGCAAGATCGCGCTGGGCGCGTCGTATGTGCAGGAAGGCAGAGGCGATTCCGAGCCCGTCTACCGCGTCGCAGGTGCGGATGCCACCGTGCAGTTCGCGCCGCGCACCAAGGCGACGGTCGAGTACGCGATGTCGCAGTCGCGCGACAGCCTGGTGTCGGTGTCGGATGACGGCGGTTTGACTTTCGGAACGCCCACTTCCGCGACGGAGAAGCTGTCGACCGGCAAGACCGTGCAGGGCCAGGCCTTCAAGGTCGGCTTCGACACGGATCTGCGCGATTTCTTTGCCGCCATGCCGGCTGCCGCGACCGACACGACGGCCGCCGGCCAGAAGGTCGACAGCGCCGGTCGCGAGCTGGGGCGCATTCGCGCGCAATACCAGTGGGTTCAGCAGGGCTTCCAGTCCGGCGGCGCCATCACGGCGCAGGGCCAGCAGAAGATCGTGTTCGACTCCGCGTTCAACACGACGAGCAAGAATGTCCTGTCGTTGCGCTATGATGGCTCGCTGACGGACGGACCGCAGGCGCAGTACGGCGGCCCCGGGCTGGCCAGCCTGTGGGGCGCCGGCACGACCGCCAACGCGACGGCCACCTCGGGCTCCTTCTCGAACTGGCACCGCCAGACCGTCGGCATCCAGGACACGTACAAGTGGACGGATCGCTGGATGATCTTCGGTGCAAGCACCTACGGCTACGGCTACGATTCGCTCGGCAATGGCCACACCAGCGAGACCGTGGCGGCGGGCGCACAGTACCGCATCACCGACCGCCTGACCGTGCGCGCCGACCAGCAGGCGATCGTGGCCGGCGACCCGGCGCAGTTCCGCAGTGAAGCCGACCACTTCGCGACGGCGATGGGCCTGGACTACAAGATCATCAAGAGCCTCGCCTTCACCGCGACCGAGCGCGTCGGCTGGGGTGGCCAGAACGCGACGGCGGCGGGCTTGCGCACCGAGCTGGACTCCTCGTCGAGCATGTACCTGCAGCAGCGCGTCGAGGACACGTACGACCGCGGCCACACGGCCAGCTCGACCGTCGTCGGCGCGGAGAGCCGCTACGGACCGGACAAATCCACCCGCGCTTTCGGCGAGTACCAGATCGACGCCCTCAACGCCGGCGCGATGAACCGCGCGACGATGGGCGTCGGCAAGCGCTTCGAGTTGCAGAAGGGCGTGACGGTCGACGCCGGCTACGAGCGCCAGCAGAGCTTTGGCGGCACCTCCGGCTTGTCGTCGCGCGACGCGCTGTCGCTGGGCGGCGAGTGGCTCAAGGCGGACCTGTGGAAACTGACGTCGCGTCAGGAAGTTCGCTTGGACGACGGCGATCCGGCGCTGGGCGGCATCCGCAAGCTGCAGGTGCTGTCGCTGAACAATGCGCAGGCGGCGATCACCAAGGAACTCACGCTGTTTGGCCGTGCGAACTACACGCGGACGCAGAACCAGACGACCGATACGCTGGAGGCGGAGGCGCTCGAGGCGACGCTGGGCGGCGCGTTCCGGCCGATCCGCACGAACTGGCTGAATGTCATCGGCAAGTACACGCGGCTCATCGAGATGCGGCCGAGCAACACGAACACCGGCACCTCGGACCGCGCGATCAAGGACATCCTGAGCCTGGAGCCGATTGCCGAGCTGCCGTGGCGCTTCCAGTTCAGCCAGAAGGTCGCTTGGCGCAGGGCGCTGGAATCGTTCGGTGATTTGGGTCCGACGGCGAGCACGACGATGCTGTTCGTGTCGCGCCTGGGCTGGCATGCGCTGCGCCAGATGGATCTGGCGGCGGAGTACCGCTTCCTGACCACGACGCTGACCGGCGACCTGGAGCACGGCGCGCTGGTCGAGACCGCTTGGATCATCCAGAAGGCCATGCGCATTGGCGCTGGCTACAACTTCACGCACTTCCGCGAGACGATGACGGGCGACATCCAGCGCTCGACGGACAGCGGATTCTTCTTGCGCCTCACAGGCATGTACTGATGCACGCGGGCCGCAAGCGGCTGACGCGGCGCAAAGCGCGATTGACACGGCCCCAGGGGTAGAGGATAGAGGCAGGCCATGCAGCACTTTTCCGACCGCCAAACTGAGCAAGATGTTGGGGGCGCGCCGCCCCCCTGCCCCCGCGGCAGTCCGCAGCCGCGGCCTGCGATCCAGCGCGCTGGATCCAGCTTGATCGCCGCCCTGGCCCTGTGCGCAGCCGCGCTGGGGGTCTTCGCCGCCTGTGAAACGCAGGCGCCGTACGCGACCTGCGAGCTCGACACCGAGGTCACGTCCAAGGGCATCTGCGCCGGCGACGGCAAGGGCAACACGAGCTGCGTCGTGACCCAGCACCCGCACTGCCAGGACGCGATCTGCCTGTCTTACTACGGCCAGCCGCCGATCTGCAGCAAGGTGTGCACGTCCGATGCGGATTGCAGCAACGGCACCTGCTGGACGTTTGCCGACGGCAGCGCGCTGCCGGGTGCGGTGACCGGGACGGAAGCTACGCAAAAGACAGAGAAATACTGCGTGTCCAACGCCACCAAGGCTGCCGCCGACAAGGCCAGCGCGGCGACCTCCAACAAGTAGCGCCCGACACGCGCGGGGTGCCACATGCCAACGCCGCCTGAACCGGGCTTCTTCGACAAGATTCCTCTGTGGTTGCGCATCGTGGTGATCGTGCTTGGCACGTTCGTCGTGGGCGTGGTCGGTCTGTGGCTGATGAGCGGCGGCTGGAAGCGGATCTCCGCGATGTTGCCGCCTTCGGTCGTGCAGGCGATCGGCGGGACGCCGGGCGAGAAGGTCGTGCCGCAGACGGCGGATCCGGAAGGGGCGCCGTGGGAGAAGCACGCGGGCGCGGCGGACGACGTGGACAAGGACGAGCAACCCAAGAAAAAAGCTGCGAAAGTCGAGGACGAGCCGGAGGCGGACGCGCCGCCGGCGCCCAAGGCGGATCGCGCCAAGGAGGAGGCGGACGCTGCGGCGGCCATGGCGCCGATCAAGGCGCGGGCTGCGGAGGCGGATGCGGCGATCGAGAAGATGCGCGACCATCCGGACGATCAGCAGGCCTACCTCGACGCCAACAAGGCCGTGGAAGCATTGGCGGGCGCGGTGGTGCGGGCGGAGACGGATGCGCTGCGCACCTCGGCGCTGGAGTTTCGCACCGAGGTCACGGCGCAGAAGCGCAAGGACCTGGAGGAAGCGCGGCGGCTCGGGCGCGCGACGCACAGCGTGCAGGGGACTGGCGAGGACGCATCGGCGCCCTATCTTGTCCTGCGCGAGGCGGCGAACTCCGGCGCGGCGGACGTGGCGCACATGCAGGACGGCGACCTGGTGCGCGTGCAGATCGATCTCGACACCGGCTGGGTCAAGGTCGAAGCGCTGAGCGGCGAAGCGATGGGCAAGAGCGGCTATGCCAAGAGCCACTTCCTCGCGCCGATCAAGCGAGGGCACAAGTAGATGAAGTTGCAATGGGTTCGTGTTCTGGCCTGCACCCTCGCGTGCACGGCGTCCGGTGCTTTCGCGCAAGGGCCGCGCATTCCGGACCGCTTGTGGACCGAACAGCCGGCGTCGACCGGCATCAACGCCGACACGCCCGTGACGATGGGCGCGTTCTCCAAGCTCGCCAAGCTCATCTCGCCGGCGGTGGTCAACATCAGCGTGACGTCGCGGCCCGGCGGCGCCGACAGCGGCGATTCGCCCTACGGCCGGCCGATGATGCACGGCGAAGGCACGGGCTTCTTCATCCACGCCGACGGCTACGCGCTGACCAACAACCACGTCATCGAGGGCGCGACCGACATCCAGGTGCGCACCGCCAACGACCGCGTGTTCAAGGCGCGGGTGATCGGCCGCGATCCCCGTACGGACATTGCGCTTTTGAAGGTGGATGGCGGCGAGCCGTTCGCCGTCGCGCCGCTCGGCGACTCCTCCAAGGTCAGCGTCGGCGAGTGGGTCGTCGCCATCGGCAACCCGTTCGGCTTGTCGCACACGGTCACCGCCGGCATCGTCAGCGCGCTGGGCCGCACCGAAGTGCAGCCGCAGGGCCGCCAGATGTACGCCAACTTCATCCAGACGGACGCGAGCATCAATCCGGGCAACTCCGGAGGACCACTGGTGAATACCCGCGGCGAGGTGATCGGCATCAACACGGCGATTCGCGGCGACGGGCAGGGCATCGGCTTTGCCATCCCGTCGAACATGGCCAAGAAGCTGGTGCCGATGCTGGCGCGCGGGCACGTGGAGCGCTCCTACCTCGGCGTTTCCGTGCGCGATCTGACGCCGGAGCTGGCGCGCAACCTCAAGATGGACAAGCTGGTCGGCGCGCTGGTGGCGGAAGTCGTGCCGGGCAGTCCGGCGGATCTCGGCGGCGTGCGCGCCGGGGACGTGATCGTGTCGCTGGAGGGAACTCCGGTGCACAATGCCAATGATCTGCCGTGGCTGGCCTCGTCGGCGGGCGTGCGCGCCAAGGTGCCGGTCGAAGTGCTGCGCGACGGCAAGACCGTGACGTTGTCGGTGCAGCTCAAGGCCCTGCCGCGCCAGATGGGGGGCGAGGAGGAGCCGGCGCCGCAACCGCAGCATCCGGCGCAGGGCAGCGCGACGCCGGACGTGCTGGCGCTGCCGGGCCTGGGCGTGTCGGCCGCGGACCTGACGCCTGCGCTGCGAAAACGCTTCCACATCACGGCGGGCGAAGGCGCCCTGGTCGTCGGCGTCGATCGCGGCGGGCCCATCGAGCAGGCGGGCGTGCGCGTCGGCGACGTGATCGTGCGCAGCGGCCAGGAGCCGGTCAGCGGCGTGCAAGGCCTCGATCGGCTGAGCAGCTTCTTCCGGCCCGGCGACGTGATGCCGCTGCTGATCCAACGTGGCAAGCAGATGCTGTTCGTGGCGCCGCGCAAGGGCCGCTAGCTACTCGCGATCGAAGACACGCACGAAGTCGATCAGCGGCTGGTAGCCGTCCGGGGCGCGATGCGCGGGCGGCGCCTGCAGCTCGCCGGGCGCGCACAGGCGGTGCACGCCAAGCTGCTCGCAGGCGGCATGCGCCGCCGCGGGTGCGTCCGCCACCAGCAGCGCCGCGCTCGACAGGTGGCCGCGCATCGGGGCGAGCAGCGCCGCCAGCGCTGGCCAATCGGGGACGGCGCGCACCACCAGGGAGCGCGCGCCCGGACCCAGCGCCGCAGCGGTCGGCGCCACGACGCCGCGATCGCCGGCAGGGCGCCATTGGCTGGCCAGCCACCAGTCCGATCCGCGCGTGAAGTCGAGCTGTCCCAGCG
>CAIXAA010000854.1 GCA_903917305.1 uncultured Myxococcales bacterium
CCGGTGCCGGCGCCGCACCTGCTCGGCCTCGGGACGCACCTGACCGTCGATCTGGCGGGGCGCGCGCGCCTCGGGCCGGACACGGAGCCGGTGACGGATCCTTCGGATCTGCAAGTCGATCCAGCGCGCGCCGAAGCCTTCGCCCGTGCCGCGCAGCGCTTTCTCCCGCAGCTCAAGGCGGAGGATCTGCACCCGGATCAGGCCGGCATCCGGCCCAAGCTCGCGCTCGATCGCTTCGCCGACTTCCACATCGCGCGCCGCGCGGAACTGCCCTTGCCCTGGATCGATCTGCTCGGCATCGAGTCGCCGGGGCTGACCGCCTGCCTCGCCATCGCGGAGCGCGTCGCCGCCTTGCTGGCGTAGCGGCCGCCGTGGCACCCTGCGCATGCGCCGCGGCGCGATGGGGTTCCGATGCAGGCAGCGCCTTTGCCCAACTCGCCATGGCGCCGCCACGCGCCGCTGCTCCTGGCGCTGCTGGCCCTGTGCGCCGTGTACGCCCAGACCCTCTCGTTTTCCTTCGTGAACTGGGACGATCCGCAGCACGTCTACCGCAATCCCGGGCTGCTGGATCGCGCGCATGCCGACCCGCGCGACGTCTGGCTGGCGCACAACCTCGGCTACCCGATGCCGGTCACGCTGGCGACCTACGCCGTCGATCGCTCGCTGTTCGGCCCGACCACGCTGACCGACGCGCTGCCGCAGCAGGGCCGCGGCTACCACGCGACGCAATTCGTGTTGGCGATCCTGTACCTGCTGGCGGCCTACGCGCTGTTCCTCGCGCTGCTGGACCAGCCAGCGGTGGCGGCTTGGGCGGCGGCGCTGTGCGTGCTGCACCCGATGGCGGTCGAGCCGCTAGCCTGGATCTCCGGCCGCAAGGACGTGCTGGCAGCGCTGTTCGTGCTGCTGGCGCTGCAGCGGCTGTGGCGGGCGGTGACGCAGCCGGGAAAGCCGCGGATCTGGCTGGAGTTCGCGTTGCTGGGCGCCCTGGCGCTCGCCTCCAAGCCCATCGCCGTGCTGCTGCTGCCGATGTCGCTGTGGCTGCTGTGGGTGCAGCGCCCAGGGCTGACGCAGCCGGCGCGGCGGATAGCCCTGATCGCGCTGACGTTTCTCGCCGCGCTGGCGGCCACGGTCACGGCGTTGTCCCTGGCCTGGCAGCGCGAGGCGGGCGCCCTGAGCGGCGAAGCGCCCGTGCCGTACACGCTGCGCAATGCCTTGTGGGCGCTGGGTTTTCACGCGAAGCTCTGGCTGTGGCCCCTCGACCTGCGGCCCAAATACGTCGTCTCGCCGCCGCCCGGCTTCTCGGCGCTCGATGCGCTGGCGCTGCTGGTGCTGGGCGTGCTGCTGGCGGGCGCGCTGCATCGGCAAACCCGCAAAACCGCTGTGGGTTTTGGCTGCGCGCTGGCGCTGTGCGCCTACCTGCCCGTGAGCAACCTCATCGGCCTCAAGCGCTTTGTCGCCGACACCTACCTGTTCCTGCCCACGGCCGGCATTTCCCTTGCCATTGCGGGCGCTTTGCAGCCGCCGTTCTCCCGCCTTCCGCGCCGGCTGCGGCTGGCCGCCGCGCTCCTGCCGCTGGCGCTCTGCGCGGTCCTGTCGCTGCACCAAGTGAACATCTGGCGCAATTCCGTGGCATTGTGGTCACACACCGTGGCCTTGGAGCCGGACAGCCCGGAAGTCTGCCGCATGCTCGGCCACGCCTACGGCGAGGAGAACCAGCCGCGCGCCTCCATCGACGTCTACCTCGCCTGCATGCAACGCTTTGGCCCGGCGCCGTTCGCCAACAACCTGGCGGTCACGGCGTTGCGCGCTGGCGACAACGTGCTGGCGAAACAGTGGTTTTCGTGGATCCTGGCGCGCAATCCGCGCGATGACCGGGCGCGGCATTACCTGGACCAGCTGCGCTAGAAGCCCAGGCGCACCCAGCGGCCGCGATCCGCGGATCCGCGGCAGGCGAACAGCTCGCGCCGGCCCGGAATCGTGATGACCACGCTGTTGGTCGACGTGCCCTGCCCGTCTTCCGCGAAGCGGTTGATGCTGTCGATCCCGTCGCTGCGGTCGGCGAACAGCGCGCGCAACGTCTGGTGGTCGTGGCGCTTGTGCGCGTGGAGCTGGTCGGTGAGGCGCTGCAGGCGCGCGCGGCTGCTCGAACTTGGCGGCTCGCCTTCGCGCTCGGAATGATCAGGCTGCAGGCAATGGTTGG
The DNA here is from genome assembly GCA_903917305.1 of uncultured Myxococcales bacterium. Lineage (GTDB taxonomy): Bacteria > Myxococcota_A > UBA9042 > UBA9042 > UBA9042 > CAIXAA01. The sequence goes on from CAIXAA010000854.1 coordinate 2,201, forward strand.
TGCGACCCATCGGCGCATCGGTCGCATCGCGGCGCACCGCGCTCGTCGCCGTCGTCTCCCACTCCGCCAGCTGCGCCCCACTCGCGAGCCAGTACGTGTGCGCCGCCGCGCGCGGAGCCGTCACGCAAATCCGCGCCGCCGTGTCGAAATCCGGCGCGCCGAGCATCTTGTGCAGCACGCCCATGTAGCCGACACCGACGCGCGAACCCTTGGTCTTGATGTTGGTCGTGCCGACCGCCAGCCCGGCGCTCGACAAGCCGATGAGCGACAGGCAGCCGGTGCAGGTCACGCTCCAGGTCTGCGGGCCGTCGACCGGAATGCGATGCACGGCCACGACATAGTCCAGATCCTGGGGATTCAGGTCCCAGGTCTGCGCCGCGATCACCTCGCCGTCCGCGGTGCAGGCGTGCGGAATCAGGACCGCGGAACAGCCCTCGGCATCCGCCGGCAGCCCAGTTGCGCCCAGCGCCAGCACGTCGCGCACGTCGGTCATGTTGGCGGCGGTGTACAGCTCGCCGGCGTCGACGCCCGCGGCCTGCGCCAGGGCGCAATGCTCCGCAAAACCAGCAGGATCCCATGTCTCGTAGACGCGCAGGCACTGGCGACCGACATCGACCAACGGCCCGATGCTGCCGTGCCCGAGGGCGCCCAGGTACGCCATGCTCGCGTCAAAGCGCATCGGCACGAAGCGGCGCACGGCTTCTGCGCACGCGGAACCCTGGGCCGCGCCCAGCTGCCGCGGCGTGCCGCGCACGGTGATCTGGGGCAGGTCGAGCAGGTCCATGCGGGCGGTCTCGCGGTCGTTCATGACACGCGCAGGATAGGGCACGGCGCGACGCACGGCCAGCGTCCGAAGTTCCCCGCGGTCAACGCGGTGCGTGGGATCGCTTGTCCAGCGTGGCCATCAACTCGGAAAGCCGCTGCAGCATCGCATTCTTGTCGCCGCAGAGCAGGTCCTTGTCGAGCGTCGTCACGACGCGCGCCGCCGTCTGGTCATCCAGCGCATTGCGCAGATCGCCCAGCAGACCCGGCTCCGCGACGATCACGAACTGGTCGCAGGCGTTCTGCGTCCAGCCGACGCGCAGCGCCGCCGCGAGTTCGTTCGCGAAGCGCCTCACGTCCTGGTCGCGCGGGTCGTGCTCCTGGTGCGTGACGTGCCCCAGCGAACCGATGCGGTCGTGCGTCGTCCCGTGCCGGTCGGACTCGAAGTCGCGGTTGTACAGGCGGCCTTCCGGATGCGGAATCTGGCGAATCAACTCCGGGTGCTTGGCATGAGGCTTCGCCTCGTAGATCTCAGCACCGGCGTAATGGGCCACGAGGATCCAGGTGGTGTTCATGTGAGCCTCTCCGATGGCGCCCTTTGCGGCGTGCAATTCGAGACTTGCTGTAGCCTTGCACAGTCAGACTAGTCGGCTGGGTGCAGCAAAGGCAAGCCGCGCGCTTTGCCTCCCCGATATGCGGCATCTTTCGCGCGGTGCGCTGCGCCGGCCGTGCGGTGCCAGGCGGCGACCGCAGTGGATGCGCTGCCGGAAGGCGGGTAGAGTGGCGCGCTGGCAGGCCGCGTGGCCCGCCGATGGCGGCGACATGCAACGGTGGCGTAGGGTTGGCCTTGTGCTGGCGGTGCTTCTGGCGGCGCGCCTTGCGTGGGCGGCGAATCCGCCGACGCACCGCTGCGCCGAACCACTCGGAACTGTGAGCTTTCGCCCGCAGGATGCCAGCGAGCCGCTGCAGCTCTACCGCAAGTCCTGGGCCGTGGTGGTCGGCATCGACGCGTACGAGAAGCTGCCGCGGCTCGGCGGAGCGGTGCGCGATGCGCGTGCCATGGCGCAAGTGCTCCAACAGCAAGGCTTTGAAGTGCGGCTGCTGCTCGACGGCGAGGCGACGCGCGCCGCCATCACGCGCCTCATCGCCGATGAGTTGCCGGATCGCACCGGGCCGGACGACCGCGTCCTGGTCTACTTCGCCGGCCACGGCATGACGCGCGGCGCGGAAGATGCCGCGGTCGGCTACCTCATGCCCATTGACGCCGAACCGCAAGCTGCTGCATCAACTGGCATTTCCATGACGGAATTGCAGCGCTGGTTCAGCCTCTATCCCGCCCGCCACATCCTGTACGTCGCCGATGCGTGCTACTCCGGCCTGGCGCTCGGCTCGCGCGGCGCGGGTTTGCCAGCAGGCGCGCACGATTACGTGCGGCAGGTCGCCGGCAAGAAGGCGCGCATCTCCCTGGTGGCGGGCGCGAACGGAGAACAAGCGCTGGAGTTCCGCGGTCATGGCCTGTTCACCTACCACCTGCTCGAAGCGCTGGAAGGGGCGGCGGATGCCAACGGCGACGGCCTCATCACGTCGGACGAGCTGGCGGCATTCGTGAAGCCGGCGGTGGCGCAGACGGCGCGGCGCGAGTTCCAGGCTGGGCAGACGCCGCAGTATGCCCGCCAAGGCGAAGGCGAATTCCTGCTGCTGAGCCCGCGCGGCACCACGGTGCGGCACGAGGCGCAGCCGGCACCGGAGACGCCGCGCGCGCGGCAGGCCAGGCGCGAGCTGGATGCGCTGTCGGCGGCGCAGGGCGAGCCTCTGGCACCAGTGGCGTGTTTGTGCAGCGATCCTGCGGTGATGGAAGTGCTGGGCGAGGCGGCGCAGAAGTTGGTCGGCGGGCGGCCGGGCACGGCGCGCAGCCAGGACGAGGCGGCGCTGGCACTGCTGGCGACGGTGACGAACGTGTGCGGCGAGGCCCAGGTGCTGCAAGCCCGCGCGCGGCTCTACGCCGGACAACCGCCTGAAAGCGTGCTGGAAGCGACGACGGCGGCGGCCAAGACGTGCCCAGGCCATGCCGTGGTCGACCATTTTGCGGGCAGCGCGCTCGTGACGGCCGGGCGGCTGGCGGAGGCCGAGGCGGCGTTTGCACGGGCGATTGCCGCTGCGCCGGGCTATGAAGCGCCGCAGTTCAACCTGGGAATCCTGATGCTTTTGCAGAAGACAGGCCAGGCAGCGCTGCCGGTCGTCGCGGCGCTGGCGCTGCGGGCGCCGGACAAGCCCGAGGTGTTCGTGGCGCTGGGGCAGGCGCAGGCGCTGCTGGGGCA
>CAIXAA010000855.1 GCA_903917305.1 uncultured Myxococcales bacterium
CGAAGTCCAGCTGCGCGCACGCCTGGCCCTGATCCACGGTCAGCGTGTCCTGCACCAGCGCGTAACCAAACAGCTTGTCCGCGTGCCGCGTCGCTACTTCGCGCAGCACCACCAGCGCCGCCTGCACCTCGCGCTGGCCCAGCGGCGGCGGCGGCGCCGGTATCGCCGGCGCTGGCGGCTGGATGCCGGCCGCCAGCTGGACGCGCGCCACTTCGGCAAACACCGCGGGAATCGTCGCTTTTTCGCCAAGGGCAATCACGGCGCGCACGACCTGCGCCACGAGCTCGATGCGGTCGCCCTGTCCGGGATCCGGCAGCTGGGCGCGAAGCGCTTGAATCTCCAAACGCAACGGCTCGTCCACCGCCAGCGACGCAGAGAACGGCACCTTGTCCAGCCGCGTCAGGATGCGGTGCAGCAGCGGCGTGCGCTTGTCGGCGAAGCGCCACGGAATCTCCTGGTTTTCCGCGGTTGCCATGCTGATGGGCGCGACGATCTCCAGCTCGTCGAACGCCTGGGTCGTCAGGCCGTCGCGCTGCGCCAGCGCCGTGATGGCCGCGTCCGGCCAGAGCTGCAGCCGCGTGCCGATGACCTTCTCCAGCCACACCCAGCCAAGCCGGCGCGACGCCTCGACATTGGCCAGCACGTCCTCCGGCCGCGTCCACGGCGTGAACAGGATGCCAGCAAAATGGCCTTCATCGCCGCCCAGGAACGTGCCGGGATGGCGGCGCGTCAGGTCCTCGATGGCGTCCACGCAAGCCCACAGCTGCGCCGGCGCGACGCCCTTGTTGAAGCGCCCGTTCTCCGCCTCCGAGAAGTTCTCGGCGCCGATCGACACCAGGCGCAGCGTGTGCCCGCCCTTGGCGAAGGTGGCCAGCGCGAGGTCCAGGCGCGGCAGGATCGCCAGCACGTCGTCGGCGCGCAGCATCGTCACAAAAGCGCTGGGTTGCAGACGGCGCGCCAGCGCGCCTTCGGCCAGCTTGTCCAGCGTGAGGCCGACGCGGATGTCCTGGAACAGGTACTCCGGCCGCGCGTCGGTCGGCGTCGTCGCCTGCTGGTGCGCTTGGACTTGACGCAGGATCAGCTCCACCGGCGGCGAGCTGGACCGGTGCACGCGCCGCACCGGGTCGTTGTGCAGGCAGAAGGAACAGCCGCGGTGCTGCGCCGACGGACCGGAAAGCCCCTGAAAGTACGGATTGTCCGCCACCGGCTTGGCATAGACGCACGGTTGCGCCGACACGAGGTTCACGCACTGCTGCGGGCGCGGCTGTCCGGGCAGCAGCAGGAAGCGGCGCTGGTAGGACGGCTCCGCGCCATCGACCAGCAGCGCACCTTCTCCTGTCGTCTCCTCGGGTTGCGGCGGGCGCGGCGTGCCGTCCAGCAGCTCGTCGGCCTCCGTGACGGTCAGCCACTCGAAGGTCAGGTCCGGGCGTTCGATGAAGACAGCGTGCGGCACGGCCGTTCGCAGCGCCGCGCGCAAAGTGGGAGCGTGGCGGTCGTTCTGGATGACGACGTCGGGCCGGAACTCGCGCAGCGCCTCCAGCAGCAACGCCAGCCGATCCTGCGGCAGATCCACGAGGTAGCGATGGCCCGTGTGCATGAACGCCGGCGGCACCGGCACGGTCCACCACTGCCCGTCCAGCCCGCGCGCCCGCTGCCGGCCGAGCAGGAACGGCAGCCCCTCCGCGCGGTGGCTGCGGTAGCGCTCCTCGTTTTGCGTCTCCAGCAGCAATACGCGCGGCATCCAGGGCGTCTCCTCGGGTTGCAGAGGCTACCGCGCCTGCCGGGCCTGGGCCAGCGGATTGAAGCCTTTCGCAGGCTGCGCCAGCAGGCTACGCAGCGCGCCTGCGGTTTTCGGCAGTTCAGTGGCGGGAGGTTGCGACGAGGCTAGCGTGAAGAAGGACAACCCTACGGAGCGTGCGGGGGCGCCGCTCCCAAGACGAGGCAACCATGGCCACCTACACAGCCCATCCGCACCACGAAGCGCGCAGGCAGCGCGTGAACCTGCATGGCGAGGCGACGTGTCGGTCCCTCGACCGGCCGGATGAAGTGCGGACGTTTCCGAAGAGCAAGGTCGAACTGGTGCACTCGGGTCACTCGCACATCGGGCGCGGCACGTACCAGCCCGGGTGGAAGTGGTCGGAGTCGGTGGGACCCATTGTGCACATGAGCAGTTGCGCGTCGATGCACACCGGCTACTGCCTGCAAGGGCGGATGCACCTGCGCATGGACGACGGCACGGAGCTGGAGTTCAAGGCGGGCGACGCCTTCGTGATCCCGCCGGGACACGACGCCTGGGTCGTGGGGAACGAGGCGTGCATCCTGATTGACACGACGGGTTTTGGGGCGCTGGCGCGGCCGGATTAGCCGCAGCTACGCCTGCACCTGCGCGCCAACCGCCTGCACGGCGGCAAGGAAGTCGTCGGCGTGCTCCGGCGTCACCAGGAAGCGCCCGCCGCTCTCGATGAGGATGCCGTCCTGCGCGCGCGTCGCCCACAGGCGCACCGTGCCGCCCTCCAGCCAGTACAAGCCCGTGTAATACCCAGGCATTCCCACGCCTGCGACGCGCAGCCCGACGCGGCCCGTCACGCGCTTGACCGTCGCGCCGCGCAGGTCGATGTGGCGCTCGCGGCCCATGTTGCGCACCGTCAGGCCGTCGGGACCGACGGTGTAGCTCAGCCGCTCCGCCCCGAAAAAGCTGATGGCCAGCACCCAGATGGCCGCTACCAGCGCGCCCAGGCCGACCACGCTGATGAGCAGCCGCAGCCAGCGCGGCGCGAAGACCTCCTCGCGGGCGTGGAACGGCGTGCGCTTCTCCAGCGCCGTGCGCAGACCGCCCATGTCCTCGGCGGAGAGCAGCAGCCGGCCGGCGTCGGTCTCGACCAGCAGCACGTCGGCGCGGCAATCCGTCGCCTGCCACACCTCGCCGAGATCGCGGTACACCCACCAGCCCGAGCAGTGCCCTTCCATGCACGTGCCCATCTTGCGCCCGCCGCCGCCGGCCTGATGCGGCCGCACGGAGCGGATCTGGTCCAGCGCAATGTCGCGCGTCGAGGCGAAAAGCCCTGGGCCGCCCTTGAGATGCAGGCCATCGGCGCGCAGGTCGATGTCGATGATGGTCGGGCTCAGCGCCGGGATCACCGCCACCGTCACCGGCGCGATGCACAGCACGGCCAGCACGACGCCGAGCGTGCGCCGGAACCCCACGGAAGCGCGGGGCGGGTGGAAGGTGCGGGTCGCGTGGTGGGTCACCTGGGAATCGTTCGCATTCATGGCGTGACAGCGTAGCCCTGGCCGGTGAGGTTGTCGATTGGGCCGACCGCGCAGCCGCTGCCGCGCAACCATGTGGGACTGTTACGATCACTCGTTCACAGGGCAGAAATGCTTGTGGCGATGCTTGGTTGCAAGACAGCTTGGCGTTGTCCTTACAATTGGAGCGTGCAGTTGCCGTGGACCTTCCGCAGGCTGGACGAATGCGCGGCTCTGCTCGTCCGGTGCGCCCGGCCGACTGTCGCTCCCCCGCCCCGTCCCCCTGCGCACCCCGGAGGTCCCCATGCTTCGCTTCGACTGCCCCTCGTGCCTCTGCTCCTGCCACCTCGCGCCCGACAAGCTGCCCCCCGGCACGCGCGCCCGCGTCGCCTGCCCGTCGTGCCACGAGTTCCTCATCCTGCGCCGCCGCTTCGCCGGTGATGTGTACTGCGAGATGGAGCACCCGCTGCCGAGCGAAGCCACGGCGCCGTCGATGATGGCGTTCCAGCCGCCGCCGCTGCCGCACGACGACTACGTCCGGCCGGACCCGCTGGCGCATCCGATCCCGAACGACAGCTTCTTCCAGGCCCACGAGGAGCCGCCGCCGGTGCCGGAGGAGGCGCTGACCCAGGTGCTGCACATGGCGCCCGTGTCCCCGAATGCGACGACCCAGGTGATGCACCTGCCGCAGCCGCGGCCGACGCCGCCGGCCCTGCCGCCGCAGCCGACCACCGCGCAGCTGCTGCAGGAGTTCAGCGTGCTGTTCCGCCTCGACCGCCGCAGCAAGCGCCAGGAGCACATGATTGCGGTCATGGGCCTCGTCGTGCTGCTGACCGTGGCGACGGTGGGCGTGTGGGTCGGGCCGAGCATGCTGGCGGGGCTGCCGCTCCTGCGCGACACGCCGGTGGCGGCGGTGCAGGCGCCGGTGCCGGCGGGGCCGTCGGCGTTCGAGCGGTCCGAAGGCGTGGTGGACCTCGCGTTGGAGACCGTGGCCAGCGCGCACCTGCCGATGGTGAATGTGGCGGTTCGGGCTCCGGTGCGGGCTCCGGCGCCGGCCGTGGCTCAGGCTCCGGCTCTGGCTCAGGCTCCGGCTCTGGCTCCGGCTCCGGTTGCGGCTCCGGTCTCGGCGCAGGTTGCGTCGGCGGCGCCGGCCGTCAAGCTTCACACGCAGGTGGTCCAGCTGGACAAGCCGGCCGCGCGTCACGCGTCCAAGCCGGCGCCGCGCGTCCACCAGGCAATGCACATCCGCGCGCCGGTCGATTTCCTGCCGCCGGACGACGAGCCCAAGACGGCGGCGGCGGGTCCGCGGGCGCCGGCGGCTCCGGCGGCTCCGGTCGAGGATGGGCTCAAGTAGCGGACGTCAGTGCCCTTCCGACTCCGTCGTCACCCAAGGCGCCAGCCACAGCAAGACACCCATCGCCGCATACCCGATCGCATGCGGCCAGGCCGGGACCAGCGCAAACGTCGTGTCCGCCGACGTGAACGTCCAGCTGTGGCACAACCCCAAGGCGCTGGCGACGCTCGCCGCGAAGCACCACAAGGCCGCGCGATGAAAGCGTCTTCCGATGATCTCGACGGTGGCGGCCGCCAGGAACATTGCCGAGAAGATGAAGCCCTGCTCCAAGGCGAAGGCGCCGGTGATCCACGTGTCGCTGCGCTCGAACGCCGGGATGATGCTGGCGTCGAACGGCCTGCCGGGTGCGCCCAAGCCCGCGGCGCGTAAGCCGTTCTTGGCGAGGAGCGCGCCCCAGGCGCCGACCGCGGGCAGGATGCCGACGACGACGGCGGGCGCTTCTGCGCGCGGCACGGCCTGGAAGGCCTGGGCGGTGATGACCAGGCCAATCCACAAGACAATCGCCATGCCGGCGTCGATGGGGATGAGCCAGGCGATCCAGGCGAGCGTGCCCGAAAGGCAGACAATCGTTGCGAAAGTGCCGTTGAGGACGGAGTAGCCGGCGCGCGCGCCCAGCGCCTTCCAGCCCGGGTGGCCGATGTAGATGGTGGTGGGGAAGGTCGAGCCGAACAGCGCCGCGACGACCGAACCGATGCCGTTGACGGCGAGCGAGGGCGCGGTGGGGTAGGCATCGCCAGCGGCTTCGGCACTTTCGATGTTCTGCAGGCTGCCAAGCACGTTGAACAGGCCCATGGGGATGATGACCGAGAGGTAGGTCAGCAAGTGCGCTCGGGATTCGATCAGGTCGCCCAGCACCGGGATGGGCAGGTGCAGCGACGGCGCACCCGGCTGCGGACCCAGCGGCGCCAGTCCCGTCAGCCACGCCAGCAGCGTGCCCAGCGCGATGGCCACGACGCCGCCCGGCAGATTGCCTTTGAATTTCACACGGCCGAAGTAGGTCAGCAGCACGACGCCGAGGGTCGTCAGGCCCACGATGGGATGGGCAAACGTGCGAAACAGGAAGCCCAGCGAGATGAAGCCGAGCGCGATGCCCGACAGCGTCGACAAAAGCGCTGCCCGCGGCGTGGCTTTGCGCACGCGCTCCGCCACCGCGGCACCCAGGAGCTCGATGACGCCCGAGGCCATCGTCGCCACCAGCCCCGCCTGCCACGCGACCCGCACCGGGTCCGGATGCCCCGCCGCCTGCGCCGCCAGCTTGGCCGGCAGCATGATGAGGAAGACGTGGGCGAACAGCGATACCGTGTTGATGCCATAGGGCAAAGCGCAGACGTCCGTGCGCCCCGTCGCGCGCGCCAGCTTCATCGCCTGCCAGGAGTAGAACAGGTTGCCGACCAGCAGCGACATCGCGGCGCCGGGCAGCACGCGGCCGTACAGCAGGTCCGGCGACATGCCCAGCACGAAGCGGCACAGGCCATCAATCAGCAGCAGTTGCACGAGGTTGTCGAGGGCGAGACCGAAGAAGCCATCGACGTCGCCGCGGGTCATCCAGCGCATGCAGCACCTCCGACTGCGAAGCGTAGCGCGGATGACCCGCAGTGTCGTGGGGGCGGCCGGGCGTGGACGCGCGCAATTGCCGGAACCTGCGCCGCGCGGCGATCCGGACCGGCGCGCAGAACCGTATCTTGAGGGCAAACGTGCAGGAGTTGGCCATGCCTCCGAATCTGCGGAAGTACGCATTCTTGTGCCTTGTCGCGCCGATGTGGCTCGCCGTCGACGCGCCGCTGGCGGCGGTCGCGCAGCCGCCGCAGGTGTCGATGGACGTGACTTCGTTGGCCACCGGGCGCTACGGCCGGCTGCACTGCCTGCTCGAGAGGACGTTCCTGCACGTCAAGATCCTGGTCGCGGACGTGCGCGTCAGCCGCGCGACCGCAAGCCAGCTGGAGCGCCTCGTCGCCGGCCACAACTACTCAGAAGCACTGGCGGACAAGGCTGCGCATGTCCTCTACGACTGCGATGACGCCTTCGCTCGGCTCGTGTTCCTGCGCGACATCGACATCGACGCCTTCCTGCTGGGCGTGCGCAGCAACCTGGACAACGCCAGACGAGCCGGCGTCCTCACCGACGCGCAGCGCGAGAGCTTGCGCAACACAATTCCTCGCACGTTCATGGCCTTGGCCGGCCGCGGCATCCGCGAGGGCGACACCTTGCAGTACCGCGTCCACGGCGACGCGGTGCGCACGCAGCTGTTCGGCCGCAATGGCGTCAAGGTCCTGGATCGCACGGACTACGGCGCGGCGGCGCGTCTCGGCCAGATGGGCGGCTACTTTGCACCCGGCACCGACTTGCGCGAGGACCTGCTGCACTCGCTGTTCTAGAGCGCCAATCAGAAACCCGTTTCTGATTGGGTGCTCAGCAGTGTTGCCGGGTCGCCGAGTGCGCCGATGCGGACGCACCGGCTCCTGGGAGCGCCGATCAACGATTGTTGATCGGCACTCTACGGCTGCACGGCCGCCGGATACGTCGCCACCTTCGGAAGATGACTCGTGTAATCCGCCACCGGCTGCGTGCCGTCGTACCCGGCGTTCGTCCCGATGATCCAGATGTCCGTCTTGGCAAGGCCCACCGCCTCGTACGCGCCGACATCCGTCGTGGCATTGCCGTAGCCCGCCCGCAGCAGCACCCCGGTCGCCTGCTGCACGCCGGTCAGGAAGTCCGACTTGAACTTCTGCACGCCATCGACGGTCGGCGGCAGCTGCGTGAGCCCCTCGGTCAGGTGCAGCGTCCCCAGTGGGAAGTCGTGGCTCGCCAGCCAGGTGCGCGTGTAGCGGTTGACCAGCTGCGGCCGGCCGGTGAGGTAGATGATGCGGTAATCCTTCTGGAACCACGCCTGGATCATCGTGTTGGCGTCCGGGTACATCGTCGCGGAAGCGCCGAAGATGACGTCCTTGAACAGCTCCCAATCGCTGGTGGTGAGCGTGCCGTCGACGTCGGTCACCAGCGCGTGCACGCCCTTGGGCCACACCGCAATGGCGCCGTCCGCCACGGTCTGATCGCCGAGCACGACCATCTTGAGCGCGTAATCGCCCTGCGGCACGTTCGCCGGAACGTCGAACCACACGATGCCACTGGCATCTGTCTGCAGCTTGCCCCAACTGACCCAACCGGGGCACGTGCGCACCCACAGCTCCACGGTCTCGTCGCCCAAGCCCGCGTCGATGACGCCGTAGGTGAAGTGGCCGCGCAGCTTGCTCGCGGTTCCGACCGGCAGGATGAGGTCACGGATGCGGTGGTTGGGCGCGCCGGACAGGATCACGACCGGCGAGGCAATGTCGTGCACCCACGGCTGCTTGGCGGGCATCGTGAACGGCGTCGTGCAATGGCCGCCGTAGGTGGCGGGCTGGGGACCGGTCGTGTCGGAGCCGGCATCGGCGCCAGTGTCGCCAGAAGCCACATCCGCTGCGGCATCCGGCGCGGCATCGGGCGCGGCGTCGGCATCGGCAAGCGTTGCGGCATCCGTTCCGGCAACCGCGTCCGCCTCGGCGTCCGGCGCTGCGGGCACGTCCGCGGCGACGTCGCTGCCTGGCGCTGCGTCGGCTTCGGCATCCGGCGCGACGGCAACATCGGGTGCCGCATCGCCTTCGGGCAACGTGCCGAGGTCCGCCGCATTGGCGCCATCCGCGGCAGCCTTGGCCTTGGTCGCCAGGCCACCGTCGCTGCACGCCACCTGCGAGACCAACAGGGCAGCACCCAGCAGCAGAACGAGACTACGTGATCGCATCGCCGGCACCCCATTGCGGTTCGGCGCAAAGCGTGACTGGGACGCGCGGGGAGCGCAAGAGGTTCGCGCACCAGCCGCGTCACGGCACCGGCGTCGGGCGGTCCTCGATGTGCGACGACGGGCAATGGCCGCCCGCGCAGTGGTCGGAGAAGGGGCTGGCATACGGATCGACGCCCGGCGGCGCCTGGAAGAGATGCAGCAGGATGTTCGCCAGTTGCGCGTACCAGGGCAGCGGCTTGGGCGGCGCGCGGCTGTGCACCACGGGCGGCGCCGGCGGCTGCCAGAGCGGCGGATCGGCAGCCTGGGCGCCGGTCGTCAGCAAAACGCCTGCGAGGACAGCGACAACGAGGCGACGAGCGGCCATGCCAGGGCTCCGCGGCGCCGACCGGACGGCGCGAGGCAAAGGGTAGCGCTGATGGCGAGGCGCGTCGATCGGCAATGCGCTCCGGCTTCGGCTCTTGCCACGCAGCCACGATGGATCTAGCCTGCCAACGGGCGGATGCACCGCAAGCATCGACAACCTATCCACATTTCAGAGACGCCGATGAACAAGCTCCTGACCGCTCTGGTGGCGCTCCTCCTGCTGCTCGCGACGCCGCTGCCGACGCTGGCGAATCCGGCCAGCGCGGCCAAGGCCAAGGCGCTGGTCGACAACGCGGTGCGCCAGACCAAGACGCTGATTGCCCAGGCGGACAAGGCGCACGGCGACGAGAACAAGATCAAGACGTTGGTCAAGCAGTACGTCACGCGGATGGAACGTCTCGGGCACACCGGCGAGACGCTCAACGACAAGCTGACCGAGGCGGAGCAGAAGAAGCTCGACACCTACGCCAAAGGCAAAATGGAGCCGTATGTCAAGCGTCTCGGGGAGTTGATGGATCTGGTCGATGACAGGCCGCGCGCCGCTCCGGAGCCGAAGGAGGAGCCGGACGGCGATGCGCCGGCGCGCTGACTTCGGCGGCTAGCGCCCCAGCCCCTCGCGCATCCGCTCCATCAGCCCGGTCAGCGCCCGGCCGGCCTCGTGCCGCAGCACCGCCGCCACGTGCACGCCGCCCCGCACCGGCAGCGCCATGCCGCGCACCAGCGCCTCGCGCCGCGACTGCGGCACCGGCAGGCGCACGGGCTCCTGGCTGCAAGGCTCCGCCGCCAGCGTCGTCTCCGCCCCGCGGACAAGAAAGTGCAGCCGATTGAACAGGTTCGCCTGGCTCACGTTGTGGTCCATGTCGATGAACAGCACGTTGAGCGTCGGGTGCAACTCGCGCAGCCGCTTCTCGATGCCCTTGGCCACGACCTGGTTGGCGATGCAGCCAAAGGGCTGCACACACAGGATGTTGTCCACGCCGCGCTCGGCCAGCTCGACCATCTCGCCGGTCAGCAGCCACCCTTCGCCGTACTGGTTGGTCAGCGACAGGATGGGCTTGGCGGCCTTGGCCAGCTCGCGCGGGCGCGTCAGCGGGACCGTGTGCGGGAAGCGCGCCAGGACCTTGTTCAGCCGCTGGATCAGCGCATCGGTCCGGTGGTCCAGGATCTTCGCCACCAGCCATTTCAGGTCCTGCGGCTCGATGCCGGCCTCCGTGTCGGCCTGCATGTTGATGACACTTTGGATGAAGAACGTCGTCAGGTTCGGCACGACGGTCTCGACGCCGCGCTCAGCCAGCCACTTCACCACGCCGCCGTTGCCGTAATCGCAGTGCTTGACGTAGATCTCGCCCACCATGCCGATCTTCGGAAACGGCCCTGGTTTGGTGGGCAGCGCCGCGAAGGCATCGGCGGCATCGGACAGCAAGGCCTCGCAACGCTTGGCATTGCGCACGGGGCTCGACAGCCAGCGCTGCACGAACTGGTTCGCCAGCCGCGTCGCCGAGCCGGGCTCGACTTCGCGCACCAGCATCGCCCGCTCCATCATGGCGAGCGCATCGGCGGTCACGATCGAGTACAGGCCACGGCCGGAGAAGCGCAACTTGTTGATCTTGAAGCCGGGCTGCGCGTGCATGCCGTCGTCGCCCATGTGCAGCGTCACGACCGGCACGTCGTCGTAGCCAGCGGCAATCAAGGCCTTGCCGATCAGGCTGGCATAGCAGCTGGCGCGACACTGCCCGCCCGTCTGGCTGATGGCGATCGCCACGCGCGGCCCGAACTTGCCGGAGTCCAGCGCCCGCAGCACGTCCCCCACGACGAGGATCGCCGGGTAGCACATCTCGTTGTTGACGTATTTCAGGCCGTACGCCAGCGACTCGTCGTCCGGCGGCGGCAGCACGTGCAGGCGGTAGCCCTCGATCGCAAAGGACTCTTCCGTGAAGCGGTCGAGCATCGGGAACCAGCTGGGGCCGATCAGCAGCCGGTCGCGGTCGGCATCCGTGAACGGCGGCGGCTGCCGACGCTCCACCACCGGCGCGGGTCCTGCCGGCCGAATCGCCAAGGTCTCGATCAGCGTCCGCAACCGCAGGCGAATCGAGCCGGGGCTGGCCGTCTCGTCGACCCGCACGACGGTCAGCCGCTTGCCCGCGGCGCGCAGAATGGCGCCCATTTCGTCCGACGCCATCGCATCCGGCCCGCAACCGAAGGAGTTGATCTGCACGACTTCCACGTGCGGATGCTGCACGGCATAGCGCGTCGCATGGTAGAGGCGGTTGGGAAACGCCCACTGCGTCAACACTTGCAGACCATCGAGCTTCCGCCCCACCGGCACCATCTCCGTCGTCAGCACATCGACGCCCAAGTCCGCCAGCATCTCGGGAATGCCGTGGTTGATGTAGCGATCGATGTGGTACGGCCGCCCCGCCAGCAGGATGACGCGCCGCCCTGCCCGCCCGGCTTCGCGCACCAGGCGGTCGCCTTCGGCCTGCTGGCGCTCGCGCACCTGCGCCAAGGCATCCAGGCCCTGTTGGAACGCTACGGCAAAGCCCTTCTTCTTGGCGCCCATCGGCTCGACGGCCGCCCAGCAGGCGCGCTCGAGCAGCTTGCGGTCGCGAAACGTCAGGATCGGCATGTGGAACGGCACGCCGTAGGTGCGCGCGGGATCAATCGCGCTTTTGATGACTTCGGGATAGCCGGTCACAATCGGGCAGTTGAAGCTGTTGAGCGCCTCGCCCTCCGGCAACTCGTACACGACCTGTGGATAGAAGATGTGATCCACGCCTTGATCAATCAGATCAAGGACATGCCCATGCACCATCTTGGCCGGCAGGCACAGGCTGTCGGACATGATGGTGCCGATGCCCTTGTTGTACAGCTTGGCCGTCGACGGCGCCGAGAGCACGACCTGAAACCCGAGTTGATGCAGGAACGTGCGCCAGAACGGCAGGCTCTCGAACAGGTTCAGCGCGCGCGGCAGCCCGACCTTGACGCGCGCGTCCGCCACCAGCGGCGTCTTGGGGCCGAACAGCAGTTCCTCCCGCCGTTTCGCGAGGTTCTGGCCGGGCGTCGCCTTCGTGCCGCGGTTGGATTGGATGCGCTCGCAGCGGTTGCCGGAGAAGTAGGCCTTCTTGCCGTCGAAACGCAAGCGACTGATGTTGCACAAGTTCTCGCAGCCTTGGCAGATGAAGTCGTTCTTCTTGCAGGTGCCGACCTCCGCCATCGCCGCCAATTGCGCCGGCTCGTGCGCCACGATGTGCCCCAACTTGTGGTGGTCCATCGCGACGAGCGCCGCGCCCCAAGCGCCGATGACGCCGGCAATGTCCGGGCACACGACGCGCTTGCCGCTGAGCAGCTCGAACGCCCGCTGGATCGACGGGTTGAGGAAGGTGCCGCCCTGCACGACCACGACCTCACCCAGCACGTCCATATCATGGATCCGCAACACCTTTTCCAGGCAGTTGCGCACGACGGAGTAGGCGAGGCCGGCGGCGAGGTCCTCGATGCTTGCACCTTCGCGCAAGAATTGCTTGACGCGCGAGTTCATGAAGACCGTGCAGCGCGAGCCGAGGCGGCAAGGCGCCTTGGACTCGCAGGCTTGCTCGGCGAACCGCGCGACGGGAATGCCCAGTACTTCCGAGAAGGTCTGCAAGAAGCTGCCGCACCCGGAGGAGCACGCCTCGTTGATCTCGATGCTGCGAATCTCGCCGTTTTCCACGAACATGGCCTTCATGTCCTGGCCGCCGATGTCGAGCACGAAGCTGACGTCCGGCGCCACTTCGCGGGCGGCGCGCAGGTGCGCGATGGTCTCCACGAGGCCGAGATCCAAGCCGAACACGTTGCGCACGAGGTCTTCGCCGTAGCCCGTGGCCGCACTGCCGAGGATGCGCGGCTTGACGCCGGCTTCGGCTATCATCGCGTCAAGACTGCGCAATCCCTTCTGCACCGCGCCGACCGGATCGCCCTGGTTGAAGGCGTAGAAGTCCAGGACGATGCGGCCGCTGGCGTCGATGAGCGCCATCTTCGTCGTCGTCGAACCGGAGTCGATGCCCAGGAAGCACGGCTGGCCGTCCAGGGCGGCGAGCGGCGTGCGGCCAATCTTATGGAAACGCGTCGCATTCCAGCGGTTGAAGTCGTCCTGATCGCAAAACAGCGCCGCTTCGCGCTGGCTGGTGCCGGCCGTCTCCGCGACATCGTCGCGCAACCGCTGCAGCAGGCGGCCCAAGGTCACCGGATGGGCATCGCCTTCGGGCGACAGCGCGGCGCCAAAGGCGGAGAACAGCTCAGGATGTTCCGGCGAGACCACGTCTTCGGGCTGCAGGCCGAAGCGCTCGATGGTCGCGGCGCGCAGGGTCGGCAGGAACGTCAGCGGACCGCCGCTGAGCAGCAGCTTGGGCTTGACCGTCGCCGCCCGCGCCAGCGCGTTGACGGTCTGCAGCGCGACGGCGTGGAACACCGAGGCAGCGATGTCCGCCTTGGGCACCGAGCGGCTGAGCAGGTTCTGCACGTCCGTCTTGGCAAACACCCCGCAACGACTGGCGATCGGGACGATCTGCGCGTGGTCTTTGGCCAGGCCCTCCAGCTCCGTGACCGGCACGCCGAGCAGCACGGCCATCTGGTCGATGAAGGCGCCCGTGCCGCCCGCGCAGCTGCCGTTCATGCGCATGTCGGCGCGGCCGCGGTCGTCGAACAGGATGAGCTTGGAGTCCTCCCCGCCGATGTCGAGCAGCGTGCGGACCTCCGGGTGGTGGGCGCGAACGACCTCCGCCGCGGCGACCACTTCCTGGACGAACGGGAGGTTCAGGCGCTCCGACACGCCCATGCCGGCCGAACCGGTGATGCAGACGCTGGCGTCGACGTCGCCCAGCTCTGCCACGACCTCCTCGAAGATCGCCTGCAAAGTCTCGCGGATGCGGGCGTCATGGCGGCGGTACAGCGTGAAGATCGGCCGCGGTGGGCTGCTGCCGCTCGGGTCGCAGGACAGGACCATGACCTTGGCGGTGGTCGAGCCGATGTCGATGCCGCAGCGCAGGCGGCCCAGTACGTCGTTCATGCGGAAATTCCAGGAAAAGAGGGGCGGGAGGCGCGCGGGATCGCGGCGGGGGGCGGAGACTCGGGCTGGCGAATGCCGTCGAAGAACAGGGTCAGCACCTGGTAGGCGAACTCGCCGGGCAGCAGATCAAGGTCCGCCAGCGAGCGCGGCGTACCGAAGGTGTTGAGGGTGTTGATCAAGATGCGAATGACGAGCGCCGGGTCCACGTCCGCGCGCACCACGCCCTGGCGCTGCCCGAGCTGCAGGACGCGCACGAGCTTGGCGACGGCGTCCTCGCGGCGCGCTTCGATCACCGGCCAGATGTCCGGCAGGATCTCCATGTCGTCGAGCATGGCGCGCGACACGTTCTGCGACAGCGCATCGACGAACCCCGAAAGGCGCGAAACCGCTTCCAGGAAGGGCGGTTCCTCGGCGATGACCTCGTCCGCCATCGCCAGCCAGGGACCCGCGAGGCGCTCGATGACGTCGCAGATCAGGGCCTCCTTGGACGGGTAGTGCTGGTAGACCGTCTTCTTGCTCATGCTGAGGCGCGTCGCGATCTGCGCCATCGTCACGCGCTTGAAGCCATGCCGATTGAAGAGTTGCAGAGCTTCGTGGGCGATGCGGGCTTTGGGATCAGTGGACATGGAGGCCGCCTGGGGCTGAGCAGGAAACCGTAGATACGCGATCGGTTTCCAAAGTACAAGTGCGTACGGCGGCGCGGAAAACTGGAGTTTGAAGTCCAGAGTCTGGCGCGCTGGGCGGATGGAGCCAGCTTCGCGAAGTTGCGCCAAGGTTGGGAATGATGTGCGAAAGGGACCGTCACCCGAATGGGCGGAGACACCGCAGGTGGCTCCGGTCGCCGCAGGCGACTAGGGCCCGGTCCGGACGCCGAAGGCG
>CAIXAA010000856.1 GCA_903917305.1 uncultured Myxococcales bacterium
GCGGCATGTCGACGCGCTACATCCGCAGCCACGCAGCAGAATATCGCGTGCAGACGCTCTACATGCCGCAACACCGCCGCAGCGCGCGCCATGCACACGTGCGACACGCGCCTCGCCGTCGCGTCATGCCGCATGTTGCGCGTCTACATCCGACATTCCACGGCCGCGACCGCGCGATCCTCGCCTCGACATCGCAGGATCCGCCCGAGCAGGTCGCATGTTCACGGTCCACCACGCGCGCAGCCCGCCTTGACAGCCAAGCTTCGCTGCAGAAAATGCGCCTTATCTCAGCGGGGCAGTCGCCCCGTGCTACTCAACCCAAGGAGACCTCGACCATGCGCGCACCCGCCCTCAATGCTTCCAACGGCGACCTCATCCCCTTCGGCCACTTCGCGTGGGTCAGCGTGGAGGTCGACGACGAGACGGCCGGCCTGGGCCTGCCGCTCAAGGCCTCGGACCAGAACCTGCGCAAGGCGGTGGGTGCGCGCAACCAGTCGGCGGACGGCCTGGTGGAGGCGCGCGCGAGACGCGGCGTACCGCGACGACGCCTGAACAAGTGGTTGCGGCAGCTGGAACGCGACGCGAAGGCGGCGTTTGGCGGCGACACGAAGTGCGTGGCGTATGTGCGCATCCTGCCGCGCACGGCGGCGCAGACGCTCAAGCTGCCGCACGCGGAGCGCTGGAAGGCGGTGGCCAACGCCGTGGCGGCGCTGCTGCACGCGGACACGCCCAAGGTCCTCGCGGCGTCGCAGAAGGCGGGCGACGCGCTGGTCAAGCAGCTGGCGACCTGCGACGCCACGGTGACGTCGGCGCAGGCGGCGGTGACGGCGGCGATGCTCGACATCAAGACGGCGCGAACGGCGTGGTTCGAGGCGGTGCGCGGGCTGCAGGGCGCGCTGCAGCAGAAGTTCACGACGGATCGGGACCGCATCGACAGCTACTTCCCGGAGAGCACGGCCAAGCCGAAGGCGAAGGATGTGGTGCAGGAGCAGGCGGCGTAGCTCGAGCGCAAAGGCGATGGCCGCAAAGGCGAAGCCAGAAGCGCAAGCGGTGGGCGCGAAGGCGAAGCCAGAGCCGCCCCCTCGTGCGCAGGAACAACTTGCCAACCCAACCCAAAAACCGAGATCATCGGTCCATGCAAACCTACCTCGTAGCCAGCGCAGCGTATCCAATCCCAGACATCCCAGCAGCGGCCCGCGCGCTAGTAGACGCCTGCGGCGGCTCCCTCGGCGACCGAACCGTCCAACTCCGCCGTTGCCGCGGCATCATCGCCGACAACCTCCCGCAAGATCACGCCCAGAAAATGACCGCCGCCCTCCTGCAAGCCGGCTGCAAAGCCTGGTGCCTGCCGACGGCCGCGATTCCCGCCCTGCCCCGCCCCCTGACCGCCCACACGCTGGACCCGCGCGATCCCGCGCACCTGTCGGCGCAGATCCACTTCTCGGGGCCGCCGGAGCTCCTGCAGTGGACGCACATCGCCGCGGTGCTGCCGGCGCGCTGGCAGATGACGTCGCGCGTCGACGAAAAGGTGGCGCCCAAGCGCCCGACGATGGGCGCGACGATGCTGGACGTGGCGATGACGGGCGGGATGCGAACGATGCTGGCGTCGCGCACGGCGCAAAAGACCGGCAAGCAAATCGAGACCGTTCAGAATGACGCGATGGTCGAGATCGTGGCCTGCAACCCCTGCGCCGCGTGCACGCGTTCGCCAGCCGCATGGATCACGGGCCGCTCGAGGGGCGCGGGGTGCAGGGGGCGGACAACTGGAAGCTGCTGCTGCAAGCGCTCCACGACCGGACGCGGCCGACGACGGTGGGCCGCGAACTGCTGGAAGCGGCCATTCGCGGGGAGGATTCGCCGCCGATGCTCCACATCAGCGACCAGAACGACCTGGGGCGGACGATGCGCTGGCTGATGATCCTGGCGACGCTGGAGCGCATGGCGGCCAAGCGAGCGGGGGTGTGACCCGCACCTGAAGGTGCGGGCAACTGCCGCGAAGCCTCTTCGAGGCTGGCCAGCCTGCTTCAGCAGGCTTCGCGAGAGTTGCCCGGTGCTTGAGCACC
>CAIXAA010000857.1 GCA_903917305.1 uncultured Myxococcales bacterium
ACCCCCAGCCCGATCCTCCGGGCGCGAGGCGACGCATGGCGCGCTTCCTGGTCCTCGCCTTCCTGCTCCTCGTGTCCTGCACCGCGACGCCCGACGCTGGGACGCACGTGCACCTGCAGCCCATGCCCCCCGACTTCGTCGCCGTGACCACGCACGCCGCCAGCCTGGCGCGCGTCCACTGCCCGGGTGGCACGACCCCGCACCTGCGCTGCGAGTCAACAGGTGTGCAACTGACGCAGCCGCCCGCGGATCTGACCGTCAAGGCGCGCGGCTTCGCCTTTGCCACCCAGCCGGTGGCGGCGGGGGTGTCAACGGTGGCGCTGCACGCCCTGCCCGCTGCGGTGCTGACCGTCGACTACGCGACCGGTGTGGCGACGACCGACGCGTTCCAGCAGCTGGCCTGGCCGGCGCAGACCGAGCTGGGACCGGTGCACGCCGTCAAGTTCTACATCCGCCACCTGCACACGACGCCCGAAATCTACCTGCAGAACACCAAGAAGCACCCGCTGCACTTCGCTTTTGCCCACGACGTGCTGGGCGAGCTGGAGTCGGTCGGCCAGTTCGAGGCGGCGACCTATGCCGGCGATGACCGCGACGCGCTGGCGGGCACGCTGCTGTGGTATCCGGACGTCAAGACCAAGGAGTTCGCGGCGCCGGTGGCGCTGACGTTCTTTCCCAGCGACAGCCTGACGCCGCAACTGGCGCTGCGCGCTCACGTCCTGCTGGAGGAGCGGCTGGGGTTCGTCGCGCTCGTTGGCCCCACGCAGCGCCTGGTCTACCTGCCGGCGGGCACGGTGCAGGAGGCGCAACTGACGGCGCAGAAAGCGTTGTTCGCGGGGCGCGATGCGGCGTGGCTGCTGCGCTCCGACCTGTATGCCGGCGTGACGCTGCAGATCCTGAACGCGGGCGTGGCGTACGGGACGCTCCGGCGCATCGCGCCGGCCGACCTGGCGACGACCATCGTGTCGTATGCCGACCTGCTGGTGCTGCCGGAGTTGCCCAATGAATTGCCGCTGGTGGGCGGCACGATCTCCGAGACGCTGCAGACGCCGCTGGCGCACGTCAGCGTCGCGGCGCGCACGCGCGGCACGCCGAACATGGCGCTGCTGGGTGCCGGCGACGACCCGCGCGTGGGGCCGTTCCTGGGCAAGCTGGTGCGCTTCGAGGTGACGGCGACCGGCTTCGACGTGCGCGCGGCGACGTTGGAGGAGGCGCAGGCGTTCTGGAACACCAAGAAGAAGCCGCCGTTCGTGCCGGTGCATGACGACGCGCCGACCGGGCTGATCGACCTGGCGGATCTGCACTTCGCCGATGCCATCCGCGTCGGCGTCAAGGCGGCCAACGTCGCGGAATTGTCGCGGCTGCTGGGCGACCACGCGCCGCATGGCTTCGCGGTGCCGTTTGGCGCGTACCTGCACATGCTGCAGACGACGGCGGTCACGGCGGACACGTGCGCGGCGGCGCAGGCCGATTGCCTCAATGCTGGCAGGGCTGCTGCGGTTTGCGGGACGGCGGAGGCGCTGTGCCTGCCGCAGTCGGCCACCGAGACGCTGGCGACGCACCTGCCGCGCGTGCTGGCGGATGCGCAGTTCGCCGCGGATTCGGCGCTGCGCGAGGCGGAGCTGGACAGCATTGCCTGGCATGTGCGCAACACGACGGTGGATCCGCTGCTGGCGCAGGCGCTCGATGCGCGCGTGGCGGCGGTGTTCGGCACGGCGCGGGTGCGCATGCGTTCGAGCACGAATGCCGAGGATCTGCCTGGCTTTTCCGGGGCTGGCCTCTACAACTCCTTCGGTGCCGATGCCTCCGGGCCGCAAGCGGCGTCGCTGCGCGTGCGCGACACGTGGGCGTCGGTGTGGAATTGGCGGGCGTTCGAGGAGCGCAATTGGTGGAACATCGACCACCTCTCCGTGCGCATGGGCGTGCTGGTGCACGAGTCGTTTCCCGACGAGCGCGCCAACGGCGTGCTGATTACGCAGAACATTGCCGATCCGGTGACGGCGGGCTTCTACGTGAACGTGCAGCTCGGCGAGGCGTCGGTGACCAATCCGCTCGATGGGCAGCTGGCCGAGGTGTTCAGCATCGTGCCGTCCCCGGCGGGCTATCAGGTGGCGCGGCAGCGGTTCTCCAACCTGTCGCCGGGCGTGCCGATCCTGACGGACGCGGAGGTCACGGCGCTGGCGGCGACGGCGCAGCAGGTGCAGGGCTATTTCGCGCCGCTGTACGGCAAGGACGCGTCGGTGCTGGCGCTGGATATCGAGTTCAAGTTCCACGGGCCGGAGCGCCAGCTGTATTTCAAGCAGGTGCGGCCCTACACGCAGGCGGCGCTGGCGCCGTGACGGGAGAAGGTTCATGCGCAGACTTCTGGTTTCCCTGGTCATGCTCGCGGCATGCAGTTCGACGACGACCAGCGGCGGGGGCGGCGGCGCGGATGTCGCGGCCGACACCGCCACGGACGTGACCGTGAGCGATGTTGCGGCAAAGGACGTCGCGGCACCGGACACCAGCGTCGCGGACGTTGCACCGGCAGACACGGCACCGGCCGATACCGCGCCCGCGGATGCAGCAGCGCAGGACACGGGCGGCAAGACGGGCGAGTTCGGCTTTGTCATTCGCAAGCCGGCATCGCACAAGGTGACGTGCACCGGCGCCCAGCCGCCGGCGCCGACCGACATGACGGCCAATGACGCGGACTGGCTGTGCGCGGTCGGAGGCGGCAAGTACTTGTACGTGCAGGCGACGCCGACGGACTGCAAGGTCATCATGAACGCGACGGCGAGCTTCACCGTCACCGGCGCGTGGCTGTCGGACGGCACGACGGCGACGCCGCTGCAGAACGCCAGCTACGATTGGGGCGGCAACCACCACAATGACAGCATCAAGGTGGACGTCGCGGACGCGCACTGGGAGATCTACCACTCCTCCTTCGGCTTTGGCTGGCGCGCGTGCCAGCCGATGGACTGCCTGCAACTGCTCGACGGCGCCGGGCAGGTGACTGACGACGGCTGCACGTCGGCGCGCACCAAGCCGGTGGTGTGCGTGGCGATCGATGCACAGGGCGGGCATCCGGAGCTCAAGGACACCTTCGCCAAGTGCCCGGGCGATCCAAATCCGTAGCCTGGTTTCGGGCGGGAGGATGCCGCCAAGGAGGCCGCCATGATGCTCCCGCAGGCTTGCCGTTCATTGGCGGCGTCGTGGCTCGTCCTTGCCGCCGCAGCGTGCTCGAGCGCCGCGCCGCCAGCCAAGGTGGCTGCCGCGGACGTCGTGGACGCCAAGACGGCGGACGTGCCAGCGCCCGTGCCGGACGTCGCGCTCGCCGATGCCGCCGATGCTCTCGCGGCAGCGGCCGACGCGACGGCGGATGCCCTGCCGGTAGCGGCGACGATGGTCGACATCCCCGCGGGAACGTTCTGGATGGGCACGGTGCCGGGCGACACCATCTGCGACCTGGCGCCGACGCCGACGGGGTGCGACGACGAAATCCCGCGCCATCCGGTGCAGGTCGGCGCGTTCCAGATCGGCAGGACGGAGGTGACGGTGGCGCAGTACGCGGCGTGCGTCGCGGCAGGTGCGTGCACGCCGGCGAAGTCGTATGGGCCGGATTCGACGCCGGATACGCTCGGCAAGGAGCAGTTTCCCATCAACGGCGTCACCTGGGACCAGGCGGGCGCGTACTGCGCGTGGGCCGGCGCGCGCCTGCCGACCGAAGCCGAGTGGGAGCGTGCAGCCCGCGGCGGCGTCGAGGGCTTCATGTATCCATGGGGCAATGCCCTGCCCACCTGCGCGCCCGGCAAGCCGAACCAGGCGGTGTTCACGTATGGGACGGAGGAGTGCGGCAAGGACGGTCCCGTGGCCGTGGCGACGGCAAGCGCGCCCAACGCCTGGGGTCTCTACGACATGGCCGGCAACGTGTGGGAGTGGGTCGCGGACTGGTACGACCCGAAGTACTACGGCAGCAAGACGGAGACGTGGATCAACCCGCAAGGCGCCAAGAAGACGACGATTCGCGTGGTGCGTGGCGGATCGTTTCGCGACGGCCCGTTTGCGCTGCGGGCGTCCGTGCGCGGCGACTTCGCGCCGGCGTTCGTGTTCGATGACGTGGGGATTCGCTGCGCGCGCTCCGTGCCGTGACGTGGATGGCATCAAGCTGGCGACGCGCCATGCGGGACGGGACGCGTGGGGCGAGGCCTGCGTGCCGGAGCGGATGGCGCACTTCGCGTGGAAGCTGGCGCGCGCACGGGCGGGACGCGTTCGGTCCTGCCAGGCTTCGCAAGTGCCGCCGCCGCCAGCAGCGCATCGGCCTCCGCTTCGAAGTCGCGCGCCAGCGCCTCCGGGTCCGGCACCAGCGCGGCATCGGCCAGGAATCCAACGCGCACCTGCCCGGCGTAGCTCACGAGCGACAGCCCGGTGCCCACGTGCCCCGCCACCGGCGCCCACACAACAAGGTCGGTGATCGGCTTGCCGCCCAGGTGCAGCGGCTGCGGCGGCCCCTGGATGTTGGTCACCATGAAGCTGGCCTTGCGCGTGAAGATGTCCACGGTCAGCGCCTCCAGGGCACCGCCGACCGCACCCGTCAGCGCCAGGATCTCGAAGGCCACCGCAGCCTCCGCGCTGGCCTTGAGCACGTCCATGCGGCGGTGCACGGCGCGGATGCGGTCTTGGGTGTCCTCGATGCCGACCAGCATCGGCGCGAACACGA